>JAJXXD010000086.1:0-1128 GCA_021781285.1 bacterium
CGCTCAGGCTTATTTTCAAATATTAGCTTTAGAAAAGTCTGCGGATAATCTAAAAAAACAATATGCGGCCGAAAAAGAAATTTTAAATCTTAATATAATCCAATATAAAGACGGGCTTATAGATGCGGAACCGGTAGAGACCGCAAAAACAAATTTGGAAATTTTAAAAACCGAATTAAACGATTCAATAAAACTTCAAGACATAACTAAAAACACGTTGGCTTATTATCTCGGAAAATTCCCCGAAAAATTTAAATTCAAAACCAATCCAAAAACAAGAAATATTAACGGTTATAACGATATAAATTATTCTAAGCTGATACCGCCGAATATTCCTTCGGAAATTTTAACTCAAAGACCCGATGTCAAAGAAGCCGAATATAACGTACTTTCATATGCTTACGCCAAAAAAGAAAGCCTTGCCAATTTTTTTCCGGTATTCAGCCTGACGGGAAATTACGGTTACGCAAGTCCGGGCCTAAACAATTTTATTACCGACACAAACAGCGTATGGAACTTCGGGTTGGATATTTTGGCGCCTATATTTAACTATAAAACAAACATAAGCATATACAAAAGATCGAAACTGCAGTATCAGCAGGCAGTACTAAACTACAGAAACGCTATAATAAACGCTTTCAGCGAAACCGACAGCGCTCTTGCCGTTTATAAA
Organism: bacterium; assembly: GCA_021781285.1. Taxonomy (GTDB): domain Bacteria; phylum SZUA-79; class SZUA-79; order Acidulodesulfobacterales; family Acidulodesulfobacteraceae; genus Acidulodesulfobacterium_A. The sequence goes on from JAJXXD010000086.1 coordinate 674, forward strand.
AGAGATTATAAAATTTTAAAAAGCTATAAAAACAATTTTAACTATTCGAAAAAACTGTTCCATATTTATAAAATTCAATATAAAGCGGGGATTTCAAGCCGGATAACATATCTGACTTACAAATTAGATATGCTTAATGCGGAATACAACCTGATAAATCAAAACCTGCTTTTGCGGGAAGACGTCATAGGCGTTTATAATGCCCTCGGTATGGGACTAAAATAATTAATATTCAGGTAGATTTCTTAAATCCTTGCCTAATTCCATATAGAGAAGCAGTTCCATAATTTTCTGGGCATGGTCGGCAAACCTTTCGTATTTTCGGGCAATAAATATATAAGTTATATTGTTTTCAAGAGTAGTTAAGTTTTTTATGGAAGCGTTTATAATATCTACGACAATTTTATGGGACAGCATATCTATAACGTTTTCGTCTTTTATTATGACATCTTTCA
>JAJXXD010000086.1:1228-6830 GCA_021781285.1 bacterium
AAATCCAGTATAATGCTTGTCGAAACAGGGTCGAGATAAGCGGTCGGTTCGTCCATTAAGAGTATCGACGGATTGGTCGCTATCGCCCTTGCTATGCAGAGTCTCTGCTGTTGTCCGCCGGAAAGAGAAAGCGCGGACTTATTCAACTTATCTTTGACTTCGTCGTAAAGTCCCGAATATTTCAAACATTTTTCTACGCGTTCCACTATAAAATCCTTATTTTTTATGCCGTGTATTTTTAATCCGAAAGCTATATTATCGAAAATAGATTTTGGGAAAGGATTAGGATTTTGAAATACCATACCTATATCTCTCCTTAATTCCACTACATCTACCGACTTATCGTATATATTTTTCCCGTTAATCAAAACTTCGCCGGTCAGTTTTGCGCCTTCCGTGTAGTCGTTCATCCTGTTAAGCGTCCTTAAAAATGTGGATTTTCCGCACCCCGAAGGACCTAAAAGCGTGCATACCGAATTTTTTTTGAAATAAAGATTTACCGATTTTAAAAGATGGTATTTCCCGTAATAAAAATTCAGGTCTTTAACATCGACTATTATATTATCGGCATTGTCTTTTTTTATATTTTCGGGCATAAAATTTTAATTCCTCCTATAAAATAAATCTTTTGGCTAAATAATTTATTAGTCTTAACCCTAAATCCAATGCAAATATAAAGAGCAATAAAACCACGGATGCCGCTTCCGCCTTGTAATGCAGTATTTTGGACGGTTCATGAATATATATAAATATAAGCATCGCCAAATCTCCCACCGCCCCGCCGGGACCGGTAACGCCCGTGGGCATGCCGGTATTATAATAGTTCGTAAATAAGAGCGGCGCCGTCTGTCCGATTATATTCATTACTCCCAGCAATATTCCGGTAAATATGCCTCCGAGCGCGGCTTTTAATATGACCGCCCGCGTAGCCTGCCATTTGGTAGCCCCAAGCGCGAGTGCGCCTTCTATATAGCTTGCGGGAATCTGATTAACCGCCTGCTCCGTTAGAAGCGTAATAATCGGGGTCATAATGAAACCGAGCGTAAGGCCGCCGGCAAGAGCCGAAAACCCGAAATGGAAACCGGGGCCGGCATTAGTAGAAAAAACATAAAAGCCGACGATACCCCAAACGATGGATGGAATCCCTATCATGAGTTCATTTAACAACCTTAGAAAACTGTTCGCCCTTTTTTTACCGAAAAGCGACAGATACAAGCCGGTTCCTATTCCGATAGGAACGGAAAGAATAGAGGCGATTACTATAAGGTACACGTCTCCTATGACGGCGTTTAATATTCCGCCTTCGGCGCCTATGGGAAATCCGGTCGGAAGCGTCGAAATAAAATGCCAGTTAAGATATTTATATCCTATAGAAACAGCCTTATAAATGATGTGAAAAACTGGGAAAGAGCCTATAACAAAAGCAGTTACCGCAAAAAATACGGCAATGTTATTGTAAATTTTTTTCCTCTTAAGGTATCCTCTGTTTGCCGGAAATACCGGCTCATGCGATTGTTGTTCCATAAATCTTAATTATAAAATTATAATAATTATATTATATTATATAGTTATCGGTTGTTTCTTTAAATCAGCCGCCGCCGAACTGAGACCTGTTGAATCTTCCGCCTATAACCCTGTTTAAGATATTTCTTCCTATTATGTTAACTATCAGGCTCGTCAATAAAAGCACAAGCGCAAGTTCCACTTCCGCCGAAGCATATATGGGGCTTATCACGGCAAACGTAAACGTGTTTGCAAGCAATGAAGATATGGTATAGCCTACGCTGAATAAAGATTTCGGCACTACCGCCTGATTGCCTATTAAAAGCACTACGGCTATGGTTTCTCCTATCGCCCTTCCGAAGCCTAAAATTATTCCTCCGTATATACCGTTTAATGCATAAGGCAGGGAAACGTCTTTTATAACGTCTAATTTTGTGGCTCCCATGGCCAGCGCCCCGTCTTTGGCGAGCTTTGGAACCGAAGCCAAAGAATCTTTGGTAATCGAAGATATTATGGGCAAAATCATAAATGCGACTATAATGCTTGCGGCAAGAATTCCGTACCCGATATTTTCCTCTACCTTTAGGAACGGGATGCTTGAAAAATGGGCGTCAAAAAACGGCTCTACAGATTCTCTCAGCCAAGGAACGATCGTTAATACGCCCCATACGCCGAAAACGACGCTTGGTATCCCCGCCAGCATTTCGACGATTACCGTAAAAATCCCCCTTAAAAAAAACGGGCAGTATTCCTGTAAAAATATCCCTATCCCGAAACTGAAAGGTATCGCGAATAATAACGCAAGAAAAGTAACGATAAAAGTTCCGGCAATAAAAGTCAAAGCGCCGAAAACCTCTTTGGGAGGATTCCATTCTTTTGTCCATAAAAAAGAAATGCCGTACCTGATAACGGAAGGATAGCTATAATACAGTATAATTATGACGGAAATTAAAAAAATCAGAACTATAGACAGAACGAAAACGGAAAGAATGAATTTAAACAGGTCGTCTTTGTATTTTAAGGTAAACATTAATTTGTTTAAAAAGGGGACAGGCTTATGTTTGTATCGAGAGGGCAGATTTAATTCTGCCCTCTCTTAGTGTTATTTGTTAATTTGCAAATTTTTCTAATTATAGCATATTCGTTTTAATTTTCCTAAAAAAAAATCATCGAACTATTTTACCTGAGCCAGAAGTTTTTTAACATTAGGCATAACGGATTTCGGAAGCGGGGCGAAACCGGTTTTTACGGTGTATTTTGCTGCCTGTCCCGGTCCTAAAGCCCAGTTTACCAAATCCTTAATAGATTTTGTAGTTGCCGAATCCGGCTGGGTTCTCTTTATCATCCAGAATTCAAAGTTTGAATCGGGGTAGGCGTTCTTAGCCGAAACGTTCCATACTATAGACTTATCGAAATCAGCCGGAAAATCCCCCTGTTTTAAGGCAGAGTTTGCGGCGGCGGCAATAGTTTCAACCGAACCTACGACGTAATTACCCGCTTTATTAAGCAGCGCGGCGCTTGCAAGATGATATTCCATAACCCAGCCGAGTCCTACGTAACCTATGCCTCCGGACGTGCTTTTAACGGCGGCGACGACTGCATCGCTTCCAAGATAACCGCTTCCCACCGGCCAAGACGGGGATAAACTTCTTCCAACTTTACTTGCCCATTCTTTAGACGTATCGGTTAAAAGACTCGTAAAATCAAACGTAGTCCCGCTCGCATCCGCCCTGTGCGTCACAAAAATATGAAGATTTGGAAATTTATACTGCGGGTTTAATTTTTTAAAGACTGGATTGTCCCAGTTTGTAATCTTGCCCATATAAATTTCCGCAACCAATTTCGGCGTCATTTTGAGATTTACGTTGTTAGGTATACCCGGGATGTTATAAATAACCTGGGCATCGTCAAGGGCGACGGGTACGTTTACTAAATTAGGATACCTCTTTTTAAAACTTTTTGTAAGATATGCATCGGACGCCCCTATAGTAATATTGCCATCCGCGGCGTTTGAGATGCCGAAGCCGGAACCGGTACTCGCAACGGAAACCGTAACCCCCGGATTAAGCTTATGATACTTGACCGCCCAGACCGAGTTTAACGGATAAAGCATACTGGAACCGGAAATGGTAATCGTTCCCGCCGGAACTTTAGAGCCTGTCGCCGGCGCTTTAGACTTGGCGCAGCCCGCGGCAAAAATGGACAAGGCAAAAACGGCAGAAGCAAGCGTTAATCCTCCGAGCATTTTTTTCATACTGCTTTTGTTCATAAAATCTCCTCCGTAAATTAAATTAAAATTAAATTAGCAACCAAAATTATCTATTTTTTTACACTTTAATCATATTAACAGATTATTGTTACAATTTTATTACATTTATGTTAAATTTTTGTAATAAATTATTTTAATAAATTTGTTATAATTATATTAAATTTAATAGGAGGCAAACAAATATGGAAAATCTGAATATTTATAATCCCGTAAAAATACATTTCGGCGGCGGCTTAATCGGCGAAGCCGGAAAAATAGCCAAAAAATATTCGGATACCGCTTTAATAGTAACCGGAAAAAACTCTATGCAGAAATCTGGAACTTTAGGCAAGCTCGTAAAAATATTAAAAGATGCGGGGGTTGCCCCGATAATATTCGACGGAATCACGCCTAACCCGACAATCAACGAAATAGACTCGGCGGCAGGCATTGCAAAGGAAAAAAAGGCCGGGCTGATTATAGGACTTGGGGGCGGAAGTCCGCTTGATTCGGCAAAAGCCGTTGCGGTTGCCGCCAAAGGAAATATACCGGTATGGAGCTATCTTAAAACGCCTGCAGAAGAAGCGCTTCCCGTTATAACGATAGTTTCGACCTCCGGAACCGGCAGCGAGGTAAACAGATACTCAGTCATGACGAACCCTGAAACCGGCGAAAAACCGGGATTCGGCTATGAATGTATGTACCCCAAAGAGGCCATAATCGACCCTGAAATTATGCTCTCAATGCCCCCTTATGTTACCGCGGCCACAGGCTTCGACGTTTTCGTCCACGCCTTTGAAGCTTTTACCGGGAAGGCAAAAAACGCTTTTTCTTCGGCATACTGCATGCAGGTATTTTACCTTTTAAAAGACAATTTAGTCAAAGCTTACGACGAACCGGATAATATCGAAGCAAGGGGAAATATGGCGCTGGCATCGGCTCTTGCCGGACTTGCGATAGATATTTCCGGCGTAGGCATAATACACGCCATGGAACATCCGGTATCGGGAAATTATCCGAACGTTGCCCACGGAGCCGGTCTTGCCGCTTTGACGATAGAATCAATGAAATACAATCTTGAATCATGCAAAAGGGATTTTATGCTTATAGCCCATCATTTCGGAATTAAAAGAGCGGGTAAAAGCGAAGACGAATATGCCGCTGCTTTGATAGAAAAAATACAGGGAATATTAGCGGCTTTAAATTTAAATATCGGGCTAAAAGACCTCGGCGTGGAGAAAAGCAAACTTGCTAAGATTGCCGGAGAAGCTTTTACTACGATGGGTTTTGCCGTTCAGAACAATCCGGCGGAAGCCGGCGAAAAAGAAGTCTTAAAACTGCTTGAAGCAAGCTATTAAATTTAATATTCAAAATTCATAATTATTTTTCAGGAGGATTTATGTTTTCAACATTCAAATTAAGATTATATATCGCCGCGCTTGCGATGTTTATTATTTTCTTGATTTTAAATTTTTTCCTCTTAGGCTTTATAAGTAAAATAAAAAACCGTTCGTATATACAAGCCGTTTTAGGCTCTACCTCTATTTCACTGCTGAGGGTTGACAGAGATGCCGCCAATCTAATATATCTAACTAAACTTAGGGAATCTAATCTTAAAATTGCCGAACTTACTAAAAAAACATACGATACCGCATCTATAGATAAAAAAATAAACGGCTTGGTAAATAAAATTAAATCATACAGAAAAAATAATATAATTGCTGTAAACGGTTTTTATTCCGGGTTTCAAAGGGAGCATTTTAAAAAACTTTTTGGAATAAAAAAAGGTTTAATAAAAAGACCGGACAGTTTAAAAAATCAGGCGGCTAAAGAAAAAATGGCCGAACTTAA
>JAJXXD010000095.1 GCA_021781285.1 bacterium
TTTGTTTAAACTCTTTTTTGAGGAATTAAAGATTACTGGAATAAATTCAAGTCAAGTAAAGTTGTATATTCTCGGCAAAAAGGGCTTCGATTTTTTTAAAAAGAATAATTACGAGATTATATTCAAAAGGGCTTTTTCCGAAGACGAATCGATTATTAATCTTTCCGTCCTATTATCGGACGGCATATTAGACGATTTTAAGGCAGGCGAAATCGAAAACATTTACATAATGTCCAATAGGTATATTTCAACGCTTCATCAAAAAGCCCATGCCGAAAAGATTTTACCGTTTGAAACCCAAGCCGCCGACGAAAATAAAAACAGCGGGGGATATTTAATAGAACCGATAGGTTATGAAGAGGAAATAATTGACAAGATTTTTAAAGATTATATACAAACTAAAATATATTTCAGAATTTTGGAGTCTTTCGCCGGCGAACAGGCTTCAAGAATGAACGCAATGGATAATGCGACAAGAAATGCGGGGAAGCTTATAAATAAATTGACCGTGTCTTATAATAAAGCACGTCAAGCGGCCGTTACGCTCGAAATTTTAGATATTATAAACGGCGTGAATGCGATAAAATAAATTTTTTGGAGGGTATTAATTAATGAATGAAGGTTTTGTTGCCCAGGTTATAGGCCCGGTCATCGACGTTAAATTTGAAAACAAGAAACTGCCGTCAATTTTCAATGCATTGACGCTGACGAATCCAGCTATAAACGATAAAGAAAATAATTTAGTTCTTGAAGTTGCCCAGCATCTCGGCGAAGATATCGTCAGGTGTATTGCGCTGGATTCTACAGACGGATTATACAGAGGCATCAAAGTGATAGATACCGGCAATAAAATAACCGTTCCGGTAGGAAGAGAAGTGCTCGGCAGAATATTTAACGTTGTAGGAGAGCCCGTCGATGAACTGCCGTCCGTGCAGTTTAAATCAAGGCTTCCCATTCACAGACCTGCCCCGACTTTTGAAGAGCAGTCCACTAATGTCGAGATATTAGAGACGGGTATCAAAGTTTTAGACCTGTTGGAACCTTACTTAAAAGGAGGCAAGGCAGGATTGTTCGGCGGCGCAGGCGTCGGAAAAACGGTTTTAGTTATGGAACTGATTCATAATATAGCGATAGAACACGGAGGTTTTTCGGTATTTGCCGGCGTGGGAGAAAGAACGAGAGAAGGGACCGACCTGTGGACGGAGATGAAGGAATCAAAGGTCTTAGATAAAGCGGTATTAGTTTACGGACAGATGAACGAGCCGCCCGGAGCAAGGGCGAGGGTAGCTCTTTCCGCTCTTACTATGGCGGAGTATTTCAGGGATGAAGAAAGGCAGGACGTATTAGTTTTTATCGATAATATTTTCAGGTTTGCGCAGGCAAATTCGGAAGTCAGCGCTCTTCTTGGAAGGATACCTTCCGCAGTCGGCTACCAGCCTACGCTTGCAACGGATATGGGCGAACTTCAGGAAAGAATAACCAGCACAAAGAAAGGTTCTATCACTTCGGTTCAGGCGGTTTATGTTCCCGCGGACGATTTGACCGACCCCGCTCCGGCAACTACGTTCGCCCATTTAGATGCTACGACCGTGCTTTCAAGGCAAATTGTAGATCTGGGGATTTATCCCGCCGTCGATCCTCTCGATTCGACGTCGAGAGCGCTTGACGCCAATATCATAGGAGAAGAACATTACGGCGTTGCAAGAAAAGTTCAGGCGGTTCTTCAAAAGTATAAAGAGCTGCAGGATATAATTGCAATTCTTGGAATGGACGAACTGTCCGAAGACGATAAGCTGATAGTAAACAGGGCAAGAAGGATGCAGAGATTTTTATCTCAGCCGTTTTTTGTCGCCGAAGTTTTTACAGGTTTTCCGGGAAGGTACGTGCCGTTAAAAGAGACCATAAGGGGCTTTAAAGAAATTCTGGAAGGCAGGCACGACGATTTGCCGGAGCAGGCTTTTTATATGGTCGGAACCATAGATGAAGCAGTGGAGAAAGCAAAAGGGTTGAATAAATAAATGCCGCTTAAATTAAAAATAGTAAATAAAAAGATATTGATTTTTGAAGGAGAGGCGGATTTTTGCGAAATTCCGACCGAGGCAGGGATAGAAGGCGTTATGCCGAAGCATGTAAATTTTATCGCTAATCTGGCATCGGGGAAAATAAAATATAAAATCGGCGAAAAAGAAAACGAAATAGAAGCGGCAGGCGGGGGATTCGTCGAAGTCAGCGGCGACAATTTAAACATTCTGCTTAATTCCTGATTGATATTTAGTTTTAAAAATATTAATATAATACAAAAATATAAAATAATTAAATTATTATTAAAAAATGATAGACATTAAACTTATCAGGGACCAGAGAGAATACGTCAAAAAGGAGATGGAAAAGCTTTTCGTTTCCGTTCCCATAGATGAAATTTTTGAACTCGACGAGTCTAAAAGGAAACTTTTATATGATTCCGAATGTTTAAGGAACACAAGGAAGACCCTTTCTAAAGAAATAGCTTCGGAAAAGGACGGAGAAGTAATTTCGGCAAAAAAAAACGAGGTAAACAGGGTAAACGAACTAATTAAAGTTCAGGAAGACGAATTAAACGCCATAGAAGAAAGACTTAATTCTTTAATGCTTAACGTTCCAAATCTGCCCGACCCCGATGTGCCGGTCGGCAAAGACGAAACCGGAAATACGGCGGTTTCATATTTCAACGAAAGGAAAAAGTTTAATTTCGAACTCAAAACCCATTACGAAATCGGGCAAAAAAGAGATTTAATAGATTTTGAAAGAGGAGTTAAAATTTCCGGCACCCGCTTTTATATTTTAAAAAAGGGGCTTGCAAAACTTCAGAGGGCGCTTATTAATTTTATGCTGGATGTTCATATAACTTATCATGATTACGAAGAGATATATCCGCCTTTCATGGTAAATGAAGAATGTTTGACGGGAACGGGACAACTCCCAAAATTTTCCGATAATTTATATAAAGACGACGATTCAGGGCTCTGGTTTGTTCCGACCGCCGAGGTCCCGGTTACCAATATGTACAGAAATGAAGTGTTCGACATAGACAAACTTCCTATAAAACATGCCGCCTATACCGCCTGTTTCAGAAAAGAACGGCTGTCCGCCGGCAAAGACACGAAAGGGATAAAAAGAGGACATCAATTCGACAAGGTAGAACTCGTAAAAATTACTACTCCCGAAACCGCAAAAGAAGAATTATCAAGCCTTATCGCAGACGCTCAGGATATATTAAACAGGCTCGATATTCCCCACAGGCTCGTCAGGATATGCACCGGCGATTTAAGTTTCACCGCAAGCGAAAAATTCGACATCGAAGTTTACGCCCCCGGAATAAACGAATGGCTTGAAGTGAGTTCATGCTCCAATTTCGGTTCTTTTCAGGCAAGAAGAGCAAACATAAAATTTAAAAGGGATAAAAAATCAAAAGCCGAGTTCGTTTCAACGTTAAACGGTTCAGGGCTTGCCCTTCCGAGAGTAATGATTGCGATAATAGAAAATTACCAGACCGAAGACGGTTATATAAAAATTCCCGATGCCTTAAAGCCTTATTTCGCAACGGAAGAGTTCATTTAAATTATGTCAAGCCATAAAAGGACAATATGGGGAGTATTAATTATATTTTTTTCCGTATATTCCCTGTTGTCCCTTTATTCATACGATATACTTCAGCAAACCTTTAATTCATATTCGATTTCAACGGTTCATAAAACAAACCTGGGCGGGTTCTTCGGCGGTATTTTATCAAACTATTTATTGACAATATTCGGGCTGGTATCTTTCCCGATAATCCTTTTTATATTATTGGCCGGGGTTGTTTTAATATTGAACAAGCCCTTAATTAAAAGATTTTATGCAGGAATCTTAATAGCCCTCTTTGCTTTATCGATTTTTTTATACCGCCTGTTTCCTAAAATTTTATATCACGGCTTTATTATATCAGGCGGAGGATTAATCGGCAGAGGGGTTTACGGCGGTCTTTTTAAATTTTTCGGCGAAGCCGGAACTATAATAATAACCCTTTTGCTTTTTCTTTCCTCGTTTTATATTTTTTTTAAAAAAATCAATCATGAACGCGCCGCCGGATATTTTAATTATATTTATAATCTGTCCAAAATAGACATAAAAAAAATTAAATGGTTAAATCTTCGCTTGCCGTTTATTAAGGCGGCAAGTTTTTTTTCTTCGTTAAAATTAAGATTTGAGAAAAGAAGGGGGCTTAAAAAAAGGAAAAAAAGTTTTGTTTTAAATAAAGAGCTATTTGGGGGGACGAGGGAAGAGCTTATAGACGATTTAGAAAAAAAAGAGGAAGCCGAAGTTGTAAGCGGCGAACCTATAACGGAAAAGGACGGCACATTCGATTTTATCGACGACAGGGATGCAAAAATACCCCCGGTTTCATTAATAAACAGCGAAACAGCGGCAAAAGATATTCAAAAACCGGACAAGTTATCCCTTTTAGGAAATGCGACGTTAATAGAAAAAAAACTTACGGATTTTGGGGTTAAAGGAAAAGTAACCGGAATAAATCCCGGTCCCATTATAACCATGTATGAGTTTGAACCGGCAAGCGGGGTCAAAGTGGGAAGGATACTGTCGCTTTCGGAAGACTTAACGATGGCGCTAAAATCAAAGCCGGTAAGGATAACCGGAGTCATAGAAGGCAAGTCCGCCGTAGGCATCGAAGTTCCAAATAATAAAAGGGAAACGGTTTTCTTTTCGGAAATTTTAAATTCGAAAGATTTTGTAGATTCGAAATCTTTGCTTACGATAATTCTCGGAAAGAATACTACCGGGGGCAGCGTGCTGTTCGATATTGCAAAGGCGCCCCATTTATTAATCGCGGGTGCGACCGGCGCCGGAAAAAGCGTTTTTATAAATACGTTAGTAATGAGCCTTCTTTTTAAGGCAAGCTACGAAGAGCTGAATTTTTTAATGATAGACCCTAAAAGATTGGAGCTGACCCCCTTTGAAAACCTGCCGCATCTGATAAGCGACGTCGTTTACGATGCAAAAAAAGCAGGTATCGCGCTTAAATGGGCTGTTTCGGAAATGGAAGGGAGATATAGAAAGATGCAGGCAGAAGGGGTTAAGAATATAGAACAGTTTAACGAAAGATTTAAAAAGCAAGGCTTAAAGCCCATGCCTTATTTAGTCATTATAATAGACGAATTAAGCGATCTGATGCTTACGAGTCCGAAAGACGTCGAAACTTCTATAATAAGGCTTTCACAGATGGCGCGCGCCTGCGGCATTCACCTTATAATCGCTACCCAGAGGCCGTCGGTTAACGTTGTAACCGGCGTTATTAAAGCAAATATGCCGTCGCGCATATCTTTTTTAGTTTCGTCCAAGGTCGATTCCAGAACCATACTGGATTCAAACGGCGCCGAGGAACTGTTGGGGAACGGAGATATGCTTTTTATGCCTCCGGGACAAGGGAGGCTTGCAAGAATTCACGGTTCCTATATTTCGGAAGAAGAAATTAAAAAGGCGCTGGATTTTATAAGCGGAAAGAATTTTCCGTCCCAGAAAAACGAATTATTAATAAATGAGTTTGACAATACGGGTAATTTTGATAGAATAATTACGGACGATCCCGACGACGAAATATATAACGAGGTGCTGAATCTGGTTCAGTCGGAAGACGACGGCGAAAATATTTCGATATCATACGTGCAGAGAAGATTCAGGATAGGTTTTAACAGAGCGGCAAGAATAATAGAAAAAATGCAAAACGAGGGAATTTTAATAAAAAAAAGGAGACAGGGGAAATGAAAATAAGATTTTCAAAATTATTTATATCATTTTTAATTGTATCTTTGTTTCTTTCTATATACTTTACGCCGAAATCTTACGGCATATCCAATAATACTGTTAATAAAATTGAGACAAAATATAAAAACGTTTATTCTATCAGCGCTTATTTTTATCAAAAAGAAATTATCCCCGGATATTCGCAAAATATGGCTTTTAAAGGTCATTTTTATTACGAACGAAATAAGGGCATGGCATGGGTTTACGAATATCCTTTTCATAAGCGGCAGGTTCTGAAAAACGGCAGACTTTATATAGTAAATAATAAAATCAAAAAAGTTACAGTCGTAAACGTAGGCAGGGAAAGGGGCGGGTTTCCGCCGAATATTATAAAGGTTATCGGCAGTTTGACCAAATATTTTATTGTTAAAAATATTTCTAAAAATTTAGTTTCGGGAGAAATAGTTCTTGAATTGAAACCGATAGCAATGCAGAGGGCAAAAAAAATATACGTAGGTTTTGACGAAAAAAGCCTTAAAATTAAATCGCTTAAGATTATTACTCATCAAGGGCAGATAATAAACTTTATATATAAAAACGTTAAATTTAACGGGCGTATTAACGGCAGGATTTTTAATATTCATTTTCCTTCGTATTATAAAATAATAAAAGAAAACCAATATTAATTTTAAACCGGAGATTAAGATGCCTTCTTTCGATATAGTATCCAAAGCCGACCTTCAGGAGGTCGATAACGCCATCAATCAAGCCGTCAAGGAAATAATAGGCAGGTATGATTTTAAAGGAACAAAAAGCGAAATAAAAAGACAGGATAATATCCTTAAGCTGCTCGGCGACGACGATTATAAACTTACCGCTTTAATAGATATACTTGAAGGAAAACTTATAAAGCGTGGAGTTTCGATAAAATTTCTGGATTTTAAAAAAAAGGAAGAAGCATCTAAAGGAATGATGCGCCAGGAAATAGAAATCAAAGAAGGAGTG
>JAJXXD010000203.1 GCA_021781285.1 bacterium
GATAGTTATGATGACCGAAAACGGGTATATTAAAAGAACCAAACTCTCGACGTTTAAAGCCCAGAATAGGGGCGGCAAAGGACAAACAGGCATAAAATCCAAAGAAGAAGATTTTGTCGCAAATTCTTTTTGCGCAAATACCCATGATAATATTTTATTTATCACGAATTTCGGAAGCGCCTATAAATTAAACGTTTACGATATTCCTGAAACCCTTAAAACTTCAAAAGGAAAACCCATAATAAATCTTCTTAATTTAAAAGAAAAAGAGACTATTTCATCGGTGTTTCCCATTGAAAATTTTGATAAAAACTACTCGATATTTATATCGACGAAAAACGGACAGATTATAAAAACTTCTTTGGATAAGTTTGCAAACATCAGGAAAAACGGCTTAATAGCCATAAAACTTAAAGACGGCGACGAGGTTATAAGCACCCGTATTGCCGATAATAACGTAAAAAATCAGATTGTAACAATAGCTACAAAAATGGGCAAATCAATTTGCGCGGATATAGACGGCTTTAGAACGCTCGGTAGAGGGGCGATGGGAGTCAGGGGGATAAGGCTTTCCAAAAACGACGCGGTCGTCTCTATGGATCTGCTTTCTTCCGAAAACGATTATCTTATCGCTATCACGGAAAAAGGCTACGGTAAAAAAACTATAATGACGGAATTCAGGAAGCAAAGCAGGGGCGGCAAAGGCATAATCGCCATTAAAACCGGTCAGAGAAACGGCTTTGTAGTTTCGGTGCTTAAAGCTTCCGGAGATAATGATATAATATTGATAACGTCTAACGGTAAAATCATCCGTATAAACGAATCTAATTTAAGAAGCATCGGAAGAAATACTATGGGCGTAAAATTAGTCAATCTGGATGAAAACGAAAGAGTCGTCAGCGCCATGATATCGGCTAACGAAATAGAGGAAGATTGAGAATAAACTTAATAATAAAAATATGAATAAACCTGTAGGCATTATCGGCTCCGGAAGTTTTGGAACGGCGCTCGCCGTTAATTTTTCAAAATTTGCGGAGAGGGTTTATTTAAAATGCAGAAGCAAAGAATTTGCGGAAGAATTAAAAACAAAGAGATATAACGAATATTATCTAAAAGGAGTTAATTTAGGCGAAAATATTATAATAACCGACGATTATGAAACCGTTTTTAAAAATTGCGGCATTATATTCCTTGCAGTTCCGTCTATTGCGTTAAAAGATACGCTTATGGACATAAAAAAAACGCGGGATAAATTTGACCTTAGCGGTTGTATATTCGTAAATACCGCAAAAGGATTAGGCGATAAATCTATGGAACTGCCGCACAAAGTTTTTGAAAGCGTTCTGGGAAGCTCTATGCTTGAAAGATACGCCGTTTTAAGCGGTCCTAGTTTTGCGGCGGAGGTTTCAAGACATCTTCCTACGGCGGTTTGTATAGCGTCGTTCAACGATAAAATTTTAGATGAATTAAAAACTTTTTTTAAAAATATAATAAACTTTAGAATATATACCTTAAACGATGTTAAAGGGGTCGAATTAGGCGGGGCGCTGAAAAATATTATCGCTCTGGCCGCCGGCATATCCGACGGGCTCGGATTGGGGAATAATGCGAGAGCGGCTCTCTTAACCCGCGGAATTGTTGAGATAACAAGATTCGGCGAGGCGTTGGGAGCGGATAAGCAAACCTTTACCGGATTATCGGGTTTAGGCGATTTAATGCTGACCGCCGCATCCGATTTAAGCAGAAACAGGTCGGTTGGAATAAGAATAGGAAAAGGCGAGAGCCTTGATTCAATTTTAAAAGGCATGAAGATGGTTGCCGAAGGCGTTGCGACGACTAAGTCGGTACATAACATAGCCAAAGAAAAAAATATATATATGCCGATAACCGAAGTAGTGTATTCGGTTCTTTATGAAGGACTTAAGCCTTCGGATGCGATAATTAAACTTTTGGAAAGAGATATAAAAGACGAGTTTATATAGATTGGTTAGTTACGCTCGCAATGACGCTGTTTCGTCATTGCGAGCGCAGCGGACGGACGAAGTCCAGCGCAGCTAACCAATCTCGTAGTCTAAAAAATAAAGAGGCAGGAGGGATTATAATGGGGATTAAGTTAGAATATCTTAAAGATTTACAGTTTCGGGCATTTTCAGACAAAGATAACGGCTATTCGGTTTTACTCGACACCTCAAGGGAATCCGGCGGAGGCGACGAAGGCATAAAGCCTACCGATTTAATCCTCGCGGGACTTGCCGGGTGCAGTTCTATGGATATAGTTTCTATTTTAAAGAAAAAAAAGCAGAATATAAAGGATTACAGGGTGAGCGTTACGGGAGAAAGGGCGGAAACCCACCCCCGCGTATTTACCAAGATTTCTATAATTTATGAAATTAAAGGCGAAAATATCGACGAACAGGCGATAAAAAGAGCCGTAGAATTATCTAAGGACAAATATTGCAGCGTTTGGGCTATGTTAAAAAATACGGTTGATATAGAATGGTCGTATAAAATCGAAAACTGTTAAATGTGAAAATAGCAGAGGTGATTCATATGAAATATTTTGATTTAACGGAAGATGAAAAATCTATTCTCGTCAAAATAGCAAGAAAATCAATAGAAGACAGCTTTAATCGCAATAAAGAATTATTTATCGGCTCAAAAGAGTTATTATCCTCGTTGTCGGATAATCTTAAGGCTAACGCAGGGGTTTTTGTCACGCTTAAGACCGGAGGGGAGCAGTTAAGAGGATGCATAGGTAATTTTAATTTCGATATTCCTATTTATCGGAATGTTTATAATATGGCAAAAGAAGCGGCTTTCAGCGACCCTAGATTTATGCCGTTAAATAATGCCGAACTTCAAAAAATAAAAATTGAGATATCGGTTTTAACGCCGCTTGAAAAGATAGACAGCCTCGATAATATCGAAATCGGAAAGCACGGTTTATATCTCATAAAAGGGCCGTGCCACGGGGTTTTGCTTCCGCAGGTCGCCACGGAATGCAATATGGATAAAGAGGGATTTTTGGAAGCGGTTTCTATGAAGGCGGGCCTTTCGCCCGATGCCTATAAAAACGGGGCGGATATATGCACATTCTCCGCCATTGTATTCGGAGAAGATTGATGAAATATTATCCGGTTAATCTTAATATTTCCGGCAAAAGAGTTCTTGTCGTAGGCGGCGGCACGGTTGCCGCGAGGAAAGTGGAAAGGCTTTTGGAAAGAGGGGCGGATATAATTTTAGTCGCTCCCGAAATATCCGGCGAAATAAAAGAATTTGTTAAAAAGTCTAAAATAGAATGGATTGAAAGGGTTTATAAAACAGGCGACGAAAAAGGTGCGTTTGCCGTTTTTTGCGCGGTTTCTCCGGGAAAAAAGAACGAAAAAATGGAGGATAGGCTTTTTAAACAGTGCGTTAAAAAAAATATTTTAATAAACGTTGCAGACAAGCCGGAATTTTGCACGTTCACGCTACCCGCGCTTGTTTCGAGAGGGGAATTCGATATAGCCGTCTTTACAAGCGGACACAGCCCAAGGCTTGCCAGAAAAATAAGGGAAGACTTAGAAAAAGTTTATGGAGAAGAGTATAATATATATGTCAAAATTCTCGGATTTATGAGAAAAGAAATTAAGATGAAAAAATATCCGCAAAGCAGGAATCAAAAATTATTCGACGAATTAATCAATTCGGACCTTTACGAACTTGTCAGAGATAAAAGATTTTCCGATGCCAGTCTTTTTATAAGCGATTTTCTTAAGAGGGCATAAAAATAATGCTTAAAGAATTATATTTAATTCCCGTTGCCTTATATATATTTTCTTACATACCCCTTTTGTTTAAAGACAAGAAAATGTATAAAGTCTTCGTTTCTTTAATTTATGCCGGTT
Source organism: bacterium (assembly GCA_021781285.1). Taxonomy (GTDB): domain Bacteria; phylum SZUA-79; class SZUA-79; order Acidulodesulfobacterales; family Acidulodesulfobacteraceae; genus Acidulodesulfobacterium_A. Next base: position 3,888 of record JAJXXD010000203.1, read on the forward strand.
TTGCCTTTCAAACATTGATATTTTTTATATTTTTGAGCATCAAGGGACTCACCGTGCCCGTTCATATCGACAGATTCGTATTTTTCAATGCGTGGATACTCATGTTTATAGTCGTATTGTTCGGCCTTTTCTATAAAGTTGAGTATGTTCTTTTATATATTACGCCTTTAGTCGCGCTAAATTTGTTGATAGGTTTTTTTGTTCCGCATGTTCATATAACACCCGTTATGCTGAATGTGAACAAAACTATCCTTTTAACGCATATAGTCCTTATATTGATAGGAGATTCGCTTTTTGCCCTTGCTTTTATAGTTTCTTTAATATATATTTTTCAGGAAAGAAAAATCAAGAACAAGAAGAACCTTAAGCTGTTCGATAAAAAAGGTATTCAGCTTAAGGAGGCTTTGCATTCCGGCGGCGGATATAACTTAGAGCTGCTGGACAATATTAATTATCAATGCTTAAAAATAGGCTTTCCGTTTATAACGTTAGGCATAGTTATGGGTATTTACCTGTCCGGTTCTTTGTCCAGGACTTTTATGGCGGTAAAACCGATTGAAATTATGTCTCTGATAACGTGGCTTATTTACGCTATTCTGCTGCACGAGAGGGTGGCAAAGGGTTTAAGGGGAAAGAGGGCCGCTATTTTCAGCGTTGCAGGCTTTTTACTTATACTTTTCAGTTTAAGTTTTTCTTTTTATTTATTTCCGGCATTTCACGGATTAAAATAAATTATAAATAATAATATAGATAAGCTATATGGATATTTTAATAATAGGACTAAATCATAAATCGGCAGAAATCGGCGAAAGGGAAACGGTTTCCAAGAAACTCCTGACTATTGAATTAAGACGGGATTTTACGAATAAACTGTTTGACATGAAAGATGAAAACGGCAGACCCTTCATTAAAGAGGTCGTGGTTCTTACCACATGCAACAGGTCCGAGTTTATAATGAATTTGTCTTCTTGGACGCAAGGGAAAGGCGGACATATAATTAAAAGCTACATAGCAAAATATTTTTTCGGGGATGCCGCGGAAGAAAATATTTTTTATATGCACCTCAATGAAGATGCGGTAAGGCATTTATTCAGCGTGGCTTCAAGTCTGGATTCAATGATAATAGGCGAACCGCAGATATTGGGACAGCTGAAAGAGGCTTATAACGAAGCATGTAAGTTTAAAACAAGCGGCCGGTTTCTAAATAAATTATTTCACAAGGCTTTTAACTGTGCAAAAACGGTCAGAACGGAAACAAGAATAGCGACGTCTCCCGTATCGGTCAGTTATGCCGCCGTCGAGCTTTCTAAAAAGGTATTTAACAGTTTAGACGAGAAAAAGGTCCTTCTCCTCGGGGCGGGCGAGATGGGGAAACTTACCGTCAAACATTTTATAAAATACGGAGTACGAAATATTTATATAGCAAACAGGACAAAAGAAAATGCCCTTAGATTCGTGGAAGAATCTTTTAATCCAACCGAAAAAGAATATTTGAACGTTATAGATTTTTCGGAATATTATAAACTTTTGCCGCAGTCCGATATAGTTTTATGTTCTACCGGTTCCGAAGATTATGTTCTAAAATATGCGGATATTATACCGGTGATAAAAATCCGCAAGCAGAGGCCTTTGTTCCTAATCGATATTTCCATGCCGAGAAATATAGACCCGGAAATTAACAAAATACCCAATGTTTATCTGTTTGATATAGACGACATAGGAAAGATGATAGAAGACAATATGGAAATAAGGAAACAGGAAGCCGATGCCGCCAAGGAACTTGTGGAAACCGCCGTTAAAGAATTTATGAACTGGAAAGAATCTCTGAATGTAGTGCCGGTTATAATTTCACTGAGAAACAAGGTAAAAGATATATTGGAAATAGAATTGTCAAAATATATCGGCGATAAAAAGGAAAAGGATTTAATAATAAATTCTTTGACGAATAAAATTCTCCATGAACCGACGATGCTTATAAAAAAGGCATCCGCAAATCCTGAAGACATAAGTTCTATCGAGACGATAAAGGCGCTTTTTAACCTTGATTCGGAAGATTTTACCGATACGGACAAAGGAAAAGAAAATGAAAACGTCAATAAATATATAAAACTTATAAAATAAAGGTAAATTTTGAAAATCAAAATAGGGACAAGAGGGAGCAAACTTGCTTTATATCAGGCTAACCTCGTCAAAGAAAGGTTGTCTGCATATTACGGCGGACTTTCAAGAGATATATCCGTCGAAATAATAACTATAAAGACGTCCGGAGATAAGATTTTAAATGCATCTTTAAGCAGTTTCGGCGGAAAAGGCTTGTTTGTAAAAGAAATAGAAGAAGCGCTTTTCAGCGGAGATGTCGATATTGCGGTTCACAGCCTTAAAGATGTTCCGCAGATAATACCGGACGGCTTAATCTTGGGCGCGGCTTTAAAAAGGGACGACCCGAGAGACTGCATAATTTTAAAAGACAAGCCCGAAACATTCGGGGAAGGCTACCCTGAAAACTTTGCAGGGCTGTTGAAAAGCCGCGCAATCGTCGGAACTTCAAGTTTAAGAAGGCGGTCGCTGATGGCGAGGTATAAGGACGACCTTATATTCGAGCCGTTAAGGGGCAATATAGACACGAGGCTGGAAAAACTCAAAAACGGGTTTTTCGACGCTATCGTTTTATCTTCGTCGGGGCTTATAAGGCTTAATCTCGAACATTATATCGATATATATTTAGACCCCGTCAGATTCATTCCCCAGTGTGGACAGGGAGTAATAGCGATAGAACATAAAACCGGCAGACGGGATATTAAAGAAATTATTGACCCTTTAAACGACCCCGATACTTATGCCGCCGTTTTCGCCGAAAGAGCATGTATCAGGGAATTAAACTGCGGATGCGCGTCTCCGGTAGGAGCTTATGCCTATCTAAAAGGCGATATTTTATATATTAAAAGTTTCGTTTCAAACATACAGGGGGAATATCTGGAAGATGAATTCAAGGGTAAAAAAGACGATTATGAGAACATCGGCAGAAGTTTAGCCTTAAAGCTTATAGATAAAGGTGCTTTTGAAATACTGAGCAAAAATAATTTATAAAATTTCTTAAAAAGGAACTTAAAATTAAATGAAGACAAAAGGGATTAAAAAAGATATTAAAGCAGGCAAAAAGAAGAAACCGGGCAGGGTATATCTTGCCGGCGCCGGACCGGGCGACCCCGAACTGCTTACTCTTAAAACTAAAAGAATCCTTGGCGAAGCAGACGTAATAGTATATGACAGCCTTATTGCCGAGGAGATTTTATCTTACGCAAAAGAAGGATGCGAGATAATTTATGCCGGCAAAAGGTCATCAAACCACGCTTTGCCGCAGTACTCGATAAACGAGCTTCTTTCGGAAAAAGCGAAAACTAATAATATCGTTTTAAGGCTTAAAGGCGGAGACCCTTATCTTTTCGGCAGGGGCGGCGAAGAAGCCGAGAGATTATTTAAGGACGATATTCCTTTCGAAGTAATACCGGGTATTTCTTCATCTTTTGCCGTTCCGGCTTACGCGGGCATACCTTTGACCCACAGGGATTACGCTTCTACCGTTGCGATTGTTACCGGACATGAAGGAGAACATAAGGAAAAAAGCACGATAAATTGGAAGGGACTGTCTGGAGCAGATACTATCGTCATATTAATGGGGTATAAGAATTTAGATTCCAACACGAAAAATTTAATTAAAGCGGGAAAAGATAAAAATACGCCCTGTGCCGTCATTCAGGAAGGGACTACTTCAAATCAAAAGGCCGCCGTCGGAACTTTAAGCACTATAGTCGAAGAAGTTAAAAAAAAGGGATTAAAAAGCCCGCTTATATTAATAGTGGGCAATGTAGTAAAATTAAGAAATACCTTAAACTGGTTTGAAAAAAGACCGCTAAGCGGCCTAAAAGTGATGGTTACGAGAGGAGAGGGGCAGGCCGGGACGCTGTCGGAAAAACTTAAAGGTCTCGGCGCTTTCGTTATAAGCTTACCGCTGATAAAGATACTAAAAGACGGCGTCAACGTAGATAAGGCTAAAATCGATAAAGCCGTTAAAAATATCAAAAAATACGATTATCTTATTTTTACGAGCGCAAACGCCGTTTCCGCATTCTTTGAACGTTATTTTTCAAAAGGAATGGATGCCAGAGCGCTTTCGGGCAAGAAAATAATCTCCGTAGGCAAAGTTTCTTCTTTGGAACTTAAAAAATACGGCATAGTCCCGGATATCGTTCCGCCGGAATCTTCACAGGCGGGAATAATAGACGTTTTAAAAGACGCCGATATTAAGGGTAAAAAAATTCTTTTCCCGCAGGCTTTAAAAATCAATAAAGAGCTTTCCGAATTTCTTGCATCCAAAGGGGCGCAGGCAGAAAATCTGCCGGTTTACGAAACCATAGTGCCGGAAGAATCTAAAGAAGCGATGCGGGAAATTTTTAACTCCCTTAAAAAAACGGGCAAAAATATAGGACTGCCGGATAGTTTAGATTTGAGCTCTTTTTTGGTTACCTTTACAAGCTATTCCACGGTAGAAAATTTCGCAAACGCATTGGAAGATATCAAGAAGGGGCTCTTAAAGAAAGTGATTCGCTCCGGCGTCAAGTTTGCAAGCATAGGGAAGAAGACCGCCGAATATGCATTGGGATTTGGCATAAAATCTGATATAATATCTAAAGACGTAAGTATAGATTCGTTGGTTGACGGAATAGTTAGTTTTTATAAAAAAGGAGACAATATATAATGATAGGAATATCGAAACTTTACTGCGGCGGGGTTCATGCATCGGACGCTCTTAGATACGGGCGCATGTCGAGTAAGCTTCCCTCGCATCTTTTGCAGTTTTCCGAGGATAAAAAACCGGTAATAGTCTGGAATATGACAAGAACATGCAATTTAAACTGCGTCCACTGCTATTCGCAGTCCAAAAACCTTCAATACAACAACGAGCTTACTCTTGAAGAAGGAAAAGCTTTCATAGATGATATATCCTCTTTCGGTTCGCCGGTTATGCTTTTTTCGGGGGGCGAACCTTTAATGCATCCTAATTTTCTAGACCTGTGTTTTTATGCAAAATCAAAAGGGATGAGGGCGGTCATTTCCACTAACGGAACGCTTATAACAAAGGAATTGGCTAAAGAATTAAAAAAGGTAGGCTTGTCGTATGTCGGTATCAGTCTTGACGGACTTGAATCCGTTCACGACAGGTTCAGGGGCAAAAAAGGCGCATTCAGGGAAGCCATCGAAGGCATAAATTACGCTAAGGAAGCCGGAATTAAAGTCGGTTTGAGATTTACCATAAACAAAAGAAACGCCCAGGAAATCCCGGGAATTTTTAAGCTTTTGGAAGAGGAAAACATTCCGAGAGTCTGTTTCTATCATCTTGTTTATGCCGGGAGAGGAACAAAGCTTATGGAAGAAGATTTATCCCATGAAGAGACGAGGCAGACGGTAGATGCCATACTCGAGCTTACGAAAGAGGTATATTCTAGAGACAATCAAAAAGAAGTTCTTACGGTGGATAATCACGCCGACGGACCGTACATTTATTTAAAACTTTTAAAAGAAGGAAAAAAAGAAGAAGCCGCAAACGTTATGAGCCTTCTTAAAATGAACGGAGGAAACAGTTCCGGGGTCGGTATCGGATGCGTCAGCTGGGATGGAGAGGTATATGCCGACCAGTTTTGGAGGCACTATTCTTTCGGAAACGTTAAAGAAAGAAAGTTTAGCGAGATATGGACGGACACCTCTAATCCTCTGATGAAACAGCTAAAAAATAAAAAAGAATACGTAAAAGGAAAATGCAAAGACTGTAAATGGCTTGACATCTGCAACGGCAATTTCAGGGTAAGGTCGGAGGCGAAAGAAGACGATTTATGGGCGCCGGACCCGGCGTGTTATCTGACCGACGAGGAGATATACGATGCAAAATAACCATATGGTTAATCCTCACGGGCACCCTGCCGCCGGAGGACATCCAAATGCTATGCACGGTGGCGGTTTAGCGTCGCCTAAAAAAAATGAGCTCAGGCTGGTTTTCTGGGAGCTTACCGCAAGGTGCAATCTAAAATGTATCCATTGCAGGGCTGAAGCCCAGACGGAAAGACAGGAAGACGAGCTTTCCACGAAAAAATGCTTTAACGTAATAGACGAGTTGTGCAAGTTCAGCAGCCCTATCCTTATTTTAACCGGAGGCGAGCCGCTTTACAGAGACGATATTTTTGAAATAGCGGATTATGCAACCGGAAAAGGATTGAGAGTAGCCCTCGCGACAAACGGAACGCTCGTAGATGTTAAAACCGCGCAACGCATTAAAGAAAGCGGAATTAAAAGAGTTTCTATAAGCCTTGACGGCGCTAACGCCCAAACCCACGATTCTTTCAGGATGATACCCGGTTCTTTCGAAAGCGCGTTTAAAGGCATTAAAAATTTGCAGAGCGAAGGCATCGAAGTTCAAGTAAACACGACTATCGCAAGGCATAATGAAAACGAGGTAAAAGATATTCTCGAATTAGCCTTGCAAAACAATATAAAGGCGCTCCATATATTTATGCTCGTGCCTGTCGGATGCGGTGTTCAGATAGCGGATTCTCAAATGCTGGATAAGCAAAAATATGAAGATATACTTTCATGGTTTTACGATAAAACTATGGAGCTAAGAGGTAAAATCGAGCTTAAAGCGACATGCGCGCCCCATTTTTTCAGAATAATGCATAAAAGGGCAAAGGATGAAGGTATAACTATAACCCCGGAGACTCACGGTATGGCCGCAGTTACTAAGGGTTGTCTTGCCGGAAGCGGCGTTATGTTTATTTCGAGAAAAGGCATAGTCCAACCTTGCGGCTATCTGCCGGTTCAGGCAGGAGACGTTACGAAGCAGTCTGCCGAAGAAATATGGAGTAGTTCGGAGGTCTTTCTTAATTTAAGGGATACGGGACTTTTAAAAGGCAAATGCGGGATTTGCGAATACAAAAAAGTTTGTGAAGGATGCAGGGCAAGAGCGTATTACGAAAAAGGCGACTATATGGAAGAAGAGCCTTACTGTATCTATGAACCGCTCAGAGGAAGAACCTCTTTAACGAGCGATAAATAATTCTTCAAGATTGGTTAGCTGCGCTCGCAATGACAATTAACGTTTTTATGATAACCGAAAACGGATATAGAAATGGATTAGCGCTATTTTGTCATTGCGAGCGCAAGCGAAGCAATCTGTTTTAAATAATAATTATGATAAATTGATTTATGGATAAAAAAGCAAACACTCTTCACAGATTTATAGCGAAGGCCATAGATTTGCTGATATTCGGTTTTTTAAGCGAGATGTTTTACCCTTACGGTTTTTTGGCGGGAGTTCTTTATATTTTAATTTCCGACGGTTTTTTTGACGGCGCAAGCATCGGGAAAAGGGTTATCGGCTTAAAGGTTGTAATGGCTCTTGACGAAAAAAAACCGGAGTTTAAGGAATCAATTATAAGAAACTCTTTTCTCGCCGCCCCCCTGCTTTTTGCATTTATTCCGTTTGTCGGTTATTTTCTCCTCGTAACTATAGGCATCGTTATATATGCCGCCGAGATTTATTTTATTATAAAAAGCCCCGAAGGCGAAAGAATCGGCGACAGGTTTGCTTTTACCCGCGTAATAGACGTTCAAAAACATAAATAAAAAATGGAAAAAGACAGCATTAAAGCCGATCTTTTTTTAATAGATTCCAGTTCTTATTTCTACAGGGCATATTATGCCCTCCCCCCGCTTACAAATTCAAAAGGCAACCCTACCGGTGCATCGCTCGGATATACCAGAATGCTTATGAAGCTGATTAAAGATGCGGATATAAAATACGGCGCCTGCCTCTTCGATTCTAAAGAAAGTTTCAGAAAACAGTCGTATGAAGCCTATAAAGCCAACAGGAAAGGGATGCCGGAAGACTTAGTTTCGCAGGTCGAATACTTAACCGATATTTCTTATCTGCTTGGATTCGAAACATTTAAGCTTAACGGATACGAGGCGGATGATTTAATTGCCCGGGCGGTTAAAATCTTTGAAGAAAGCCCCATATCTATCTGCATAGTAAGCAGCGATAAAGATTTGAAGCAGTTATTATCGGACAGCGTTTTTATATACGATGCTCTTAAAAATAAGCTCATAACCAAAACTATGTTTGAGGCGGAGAACGGAATAAAGCCGGAAGAATACAGGTATGTTTTGGCGCTTATGGGCGATGCGTCGGATAATATACCGGGAATTAAGGGAATAGGAGAAAAAACGGCATTCGCTTTAATTAAAGACTATCATAATCTGGACGGCATTTATAAAAATATAGATAAGGTTAATAAGCCTAAACTTAAAGAACTTTTAGTAAATTGTAAGGAAGATGCCTATAAAAGCCTGGAGCTTGCTTCGTTTTATAAAGACGTAGATTTAACTAAAGCATATTTTACGCCTGATTCGGGAAAATTTACAGGGAATAATAAAATATTTAATTCCCTTGACGATTTTGCGTTAAAAGAAAAAAACAAGGAAGGTCTTTATGCCGTTTTTAAAGAACTTGAATTTAATTCCTTAATGAAAGATTTGGGAGTCATACATAATAAACCCGACGAAATAAACGGCGGCATAACAGATAACGCAGACAGCGGATATAACGGCGGTGAAGATGGAAAATTTCTTTCGGTTTACGTCGATTTCGGCGAAAAAGATAAAGAATTATTCGATAACGAATCAAATTTGATATATATATATTCTAAAGAAACCGGTCAGGGGTCGTTTAACCAGAAAGATATTGCGGACGATAAAACGATAATAAATTTACTGAAAGATAATTCGGTTTTAAAGATAGGATGCGGACTTAACGCCGTAAAGCTATTTTTAGAAAATAGCGGAATTGAATTTAATAACCTTTATTTCGATATAAAAATTGCTTCTTATCTTTTGAACCCGATAAAACATCGGCACAATTTTATAGATATAGAAACGGAGTTTCAAGACCGGCTGACCGGCGTAAAATCTAAGGATTTAAACAACTATGCCTGCACGGTCTATTCCTTGTATAAAATATTAAAAACGGAAATAGAAAAAGATACCGATTTAAAATATCTATTTTACGATGTCGATATGCCTCTTTCGGCGGCGCTTTTTGAAATGGAAAAAACCGGTTTTAAAGTCGATAAAGATATGCTGATGTCTTTATCCGCGTCTTTAGACTCCGATTCAAAAAAACTTACGGGCATTATACATAAAATTGCCGGAAGGGAATTTAATATTAATTCGCCGAAACAGCTCAGTACAATTATGTTCGACGAGATGAAATTTAAGCGGGTCAAAAAAAACAGCACGGATATAGAAGTTCTTCAAACGTTAAAATCCGAATTCGAAATACTTCTCGGAAACGGCAATGAAGATAAAACCTTAAAAGATTATCTTTTGTTCTTAGACAGTCTTATGTCTTATAGAAACAAAGTTAAACTTAAGACGTCATTTGTTGACGTGCTTTTAAGGGAAATCGATAAAGACGGCAGGGTGCACACGTCTTTTTCCCAAATAACCACATCGACAGGCAGGCTTGCAAGCCAGAGTCCCAACCTTCAGAATATCCCTGTTTCAGGGGCGGAAGGCGTTAAAATAAGGCAGTCTTTCATCGCAAAAGAAGGCTCTGTTCTGCTTTCGGCGGACTATTCCCAGATAGATTTAAGAGTTATGGCGTCTATTTCCGGAGATAAAGCGTTAACCGAAAGTTTTAAAAATAACGAAGATATTCATGCAAAAACGGCAGGGGAAATTTTTGGGGTTGCGGCGGACAACATCGATAAAGATATGAGAAGGAAGGCAAAAGTAATTAATTTTGGAATAATTTACGGTATGAGCCCTTTCGGCCTGTCCAAAGAACTTGATATTTCCGCCGAAGAGGCAAGGCTGTATATAGATTTATATTTTAAAAACCATCCCGCTATTAAAGAATATATGGAAAAAATAGTAAAAGAGGCAAGGTCTAACGGATTCGTTAGGACAGCCTTCGGCAGAAAATGCTATATCGAGGGTATAAATTCCGGAATAAAAAATTTGGCATCGTTTTCGGAAAGAGCGGCAATTAATGCCCCTATTCAAGGAACGGCCGCCGATATAATAAAAATTGCTATGGTAAATATCCATAAAAATCTTCAAAACACTTCCGAATTAAAAGAGTCCGCAAAAATGCTCCTTCAGGTTCACGACGAACTCATATTTGAAGTCGAAGAATCTTTGACAAGCGATATTGAAAATATTATTGCTCCTTTAATGACTGACCGCAACCTTCTGTCCGGCGTTCCGCTGGCTATCAATATCGGCATCGCAAAAAACTGGGCGGAAGCGCATTAAACCCCTCCACATTTTTATTTAACTTATCCTATAATCCCTGCTGTTTCAGACAATTTGTATGTCTTGAATTTTTTTCTTGACAAAATTTTTGCAAGTGATATAAATAAGACAAATAAGATTAATTTAATCTTAAATTAAAAACACAACGAACATTATAAAATTTAGAGATATAATTAAAATATAATAACGTTTCGCAAATTGTTAATTTTTTATTGACATATAATATATGTATATATATAATTATTACTATTGAGATATAATTAGTCTTTAATAATGATTATCTATTATTTTTATTTAATTAACTTTTAACTTAACTTAATTATTTTTTATCCAATTTTTCGGGGGTGTTTTATGGATAGTCTGGCTTTATTTCTGGCGCGGTTCCAGTTCGGAATGACCGCCTTTTTTCACTTTCTTTACCCTCCCTTGACGATAGGGCTGGGAACCCTTCTTGTTATAACCGAAGGAGTTTACGTTTTTTCTAAAAATCAGGAGTATTTAAGAATTACCCGTTTTTTTGCAAAATTATTCGCCATTAACTTTGTCGTAGGCGTTGCAACCGGAATCGTTATGGAGTTTCAGTTCGGAACGAACTGGTCGCAGTATTCTTCTTACGTCGGCGCAATATTCGGAGCGCCGCTTGCCATCGAAGGGCTTTTCGCTTTTTTTATGGAATCTATTTTCGTAGGCGTTATGCTTTTGGGCTGGAACAGGCTTTCGGCTAAAGCGCACTGGGTATCTACGATATTCGTAGCCCTCGGTTCGACTTTATCGGCCGTATGGATTTTAGTCGCAAATTCATGGATGCAGAGTCCTGCCGGATATAAAATCGGTTCTAACGGGATACCTAAAATGACGAATTTCTGGCATGTCGTATTTAATCCGTATTTTCCGTCGGAATTTATTCACGTAATAGCCGCCGCATGGGAATATTCTGCTTTCTTTATGGCGGGAGTAGCGGCATGGTTTTTAATTAAAAACAATAAAGACATGATAATGAGAAAGGCATTAAAAATAGCCGTTATATCGGGCGTAATAGTCGCATGCTTTCAAATCGTCTTAGGCGATATAAGCGCGAGAGAAGTCGTTAAATATCAGCCTACCAAGCTTGCCATGATGGAAGCCCAGTGGCATTCCGAGAGATATGCTCCGGAAACCCTTTTTGCAATACCTAATAATCAAACAGAGTCTGACGGACCGCAAATAGGGATTCCGGGTATGTTAAGCATGCTGGCTTATATGAATCCTGCGGCTAAAGTTATGGGATTTAACAAGTCTATAAGCTATATTAACCATAAGTATAATTTGAAATTGACTGCGGCGATGTTTCCGCCTGTTTTGATAGTTTTCTGGTCGTTTCATATTATGATGTATTTCGGATTTTATTTTGCGCTGATTATGCTTATCGCCCTATATTTTTTATTTAAGGGCAAATTGTACGACAGTCCGAAAATGCTTAAGGTTTTATGGTTCTCCACTTTTTTGCCTTTAATAGCGATAGAGTTCGGATGGTTTACGACGGAGATAGGGCGGCAGCCCTTTACGGTTTATGGTCTCTTAACTACCGTAAAGTCCGTATCGCCTAACGTCAGCGCATTAGACGTAGGGTTATCTACCTTAATGTTTACTTTGATTTATATAACGTTGGCATCGTTTGCGATTTTCCTGTTTAAAAGAGAATTAAAAGAAAGAGCGGAAGGCAAAGACGAGCTTGCCGGCGAGTCCGCCCCGGCAGCCGCTTCAAATAATAAGGAGGTGTTATCATGAACTTAAATATATTGTGGTTTATTCTTGTAGCGGTTCTTATTCTGGGCTGGTCGGTTATGGACGGTTTCGATTACGGCGTAGGAGGATTGTTAAATTTTATAGCTAAAAACGACAAAGAAAAAAGATACGTTATGAATGCCATAGGACCGGTCTGGGAAGGGAATCAGGTCTGGCTGATACTTGGAGGCGGCGCGGTTTTTGCGGCGTTTCCTTTAGTTTATGCGTCGATTTTCAGCGGATTTTATCTTGCGATGATGTTAGTCGTCTGGCTTATAATATTCAGGGCGGTATCTTTCGAGTTCAGAAGCAAAGTCGAAAACGCGGGCTGGAGGAATTTTTGGGATGCGGATATTACGGTTACCGGTCTAGGCATTTCTCTTTTGCTCGGCGTAGCGATTGCAAACGTTTTAATGGGGGTTCCGCTTAATCAAGACCATGTCGATTACCAGTCTCTATTCAGCTTGTTAAATATTTTCGGATTAGTCGGAGGGCTCATATCGCTTTCCATGTTTTTAATGCACGGCTCGGCTTATTTAATTATGAAAACAGAAGGGGAAGTCCAGCAAAGGGCAAGGGTTTTTGCAAAACGTTTTGCTATAGCTTATATAGTGTTTACCCTGCTGTTTTTACTGATTTCTCCAATATTTGCGCATAGGCTTCTAAGCAACAGCTTCGGCATTATAGGAGACATCGTTCCGGTTATAATGCTTATCGGCGGGATAGGCGTTATTTTAACGGCGGGGTCTTCAAGCGACATTAAACCGTTCGCCTATTCGATAGTAGGCATTCTGGGAGCGGTTGCAAGCCTTGGCGTCGGGATATTTCCGGATATAGTTCCTTCGTCGATTAATCCGGAGTACAGTTTAAACATATATAATTCCGCTTCTAATCATCTAACGCTTTTGGTTATGCTGATAGCGACGCTTATAGGATTGCCGTTAGTTTTAATATATGCCTTTTATGCATATAAAAAGTTCGGATTAAAAGTAAAAATGGACGACAGCAGTTATTAGCCTATTTCTCGATTATATTTTAACCTTAATCCGGTGCCCTATAATTAAATTAACCCCCCTTAATTTTTTATAGGGCATTTTTTTGCCGGATAATATATAATAAAATATTAAGACAAATTTTATCTTAATTTGAGGCGTTTATATGAATATTTCAAGAGCCAGCGATTACGCGATACGGGGACTGGTATATATGGCAAAAAAGCCTGCGGGGACGGTATGTTTCGTAAAAGATATAGCTAAAAACACGAATTCACCGGCTTCTTTTATGTCAAAAATATTTCAAACGCTTGCAAAAAGCGGCATAGTTCATTCCTTCATCGGAACCAAAGGCGGATTTACGTTTAATACCCGGCCTGAAGATATTACCATAAAAATGGTCGTCGAAATTATAGACGGACCTATCGTTCTGAACAGATGCGTAATTAATAAATCTTCCTGTCAGAACGCAGGCAATTGCGACGTGCATTTTATGTGGACAGATATTCAAAAAATGCTCTCAAAGGCTTTAAGCTCTTATTCTATCGCCGATTTTGCAAACGATACTTTCAAAAATAAACTTCCGAAATCCGATTTGAATTTTGCTTAAATTTTTTTAAAAAGAATATTGTTTTCCATGTGAACGTGAATCATTATGTCGTCCGAAATATTCTTCAGCAGTTCATATGCATGCTTATAAGAAGCGCAGGCGTCTTGCGGAACCGAATAATCCGAACTTAAAAACAGCATTTCTTTCAAAATATGTCCTACGTATTCATGGTAGTATAACGCATCTTCTATTTCTTTTTTTATGTTTTCGGTTTTTCCGGCTTTTATATCGGTTAAGAGCCCTTCTTCCTCTTTATCTAAATGAAGAATCATAGCCTGCGACATTTTAGTAAAAAGCTCCCTTATTTTAAGGAGTTCCGGGTGCTTGTTTCCGTGAACGTTTGCAATTTTTTCGACATAACCTTCGGCCTCAGGAATATGAACCCTTAAAAACGTATGGTGTATATTAACTATATAGTCTATTAAAAAATCAACGTTCCAATCGTTAGCTTTTTTACTTAACGAATAATTATCGTCGTTTCCGGCCGCCGCAGTCAAAGGGTTGTTTAATTCATCCACTATAAGCAGTTGGTCTATGCCGGATTCCTCGCATACATCTTTTAACGTCTTTGAACCGCCGCAGCAAAAATCCACCCCGTATTTTTTAAATACCCCTATTTTTTCCGGATTTTCCGATGCAATTTCGCCGACGCTCTTTAAAAGTAAAGCATTCCCATTATTTTCCATTTCCGTTTCTCCTTGAATTTGTTATGAACCTTTCTTTATTTCTTTGTAATTTTAACGACCCACTTAACCGGTCCGTTTTCTAAATATTCCCATCCGAAAGCGTCCCCGTTTTCCGCGGTAAGCTGATAATGCAAAGGCTTGGGGTCATGGTCGTTTTCTATTATAAGGCTTTTTCCGCTTTCAAGTTCTCCTAATATTTTAAATATCGTCGAATGTTTATATTTTGGTTCTATAGCCGTCACGTCCAGAGTTATCGAATCTTTATTTCTTTCCGTTTCCATTTTTCTCTCCTTAAATTTTATGATATTCATTTTTTTAACTTACAGTTTTATTATCCTAAATTTTAAATGTTTAATATATGATTTTTATCACATTAATAAAATAATTTTATAAAAAATAAAAATGTGACAAAAGTCATAACGTTTATTTTTTTAATTCTTTATAATTTAATAAACTTTGTGAGATTGGTTTGAATTTATAACGGAGTTTTATTAAATAATATTATTTATGACTATGCCGAAAATCAGCAAAAGATTTATAACAATATGGGCGCCTGCTATTGCGGGATTGATTGTTATCCTTACGCTATCTTTCATAGAATTATATTATTCCTTGAAAGTATCCGACGGGATCGGATTTAATTCTAAAAAGGCTAACGCTCCGGCAGGAAAAAAAATATTTTATAAACTGGGATGCGTCAGATGCCATAATATAAGAGCCTTGAATATTAAGGGTGGACATGTCGGTCCCGATCTTTCCGGCGCGTATTCCGATGCGAAAAAAGTTTACAAGGAAAACGTAAACGGTTTTTTGAAAAATCCCGTCGGAACCATGTATTTTGTATTATTGCTCAATCATTTAAGCAAAGAAGACAGAAAAATCATAACGGCGGAATTAAAAAAGGCACAGAATATTCAAGATAAAATGAAAAATAAAAAAATAAAAGATAATAAAAGGGGGTGAGGATATTTAATAACTCTGGGAGAGATTTAATTTATTTTAATTAACTGTAATAAATGAAAAGAGGAGTGTTTATGAGTAAAAGCATTTATTATGACGAAAAAGCGGTAAATAAATTTTTAAAAATTACGTTATCGCTTACGATTATTGTTCTTGTTGCCATATTGGTTTACGGAACATTTAAGGTGTATTACGGAGCGCCGCCAATTCCGGCGCAGGTCGTAACCCAAAAAGGCAAGACCGTTTTTACCGGAAAGGATATCGTTGCCGGCAAGTCAAGATTTCAGGAATTCGACCTTATGGATTACGGCTCTATTTACGGTAACGGCGCATATTTCGGACCTGATTTTACCGACCAGTATATTCACAGGGAGGTTAAATATTACAGGGATTTTGAGGCGCATAAACTTTATAAGAAGCCTTACGCTCAAATCTCGCCGAGAGACCAAGTTTATATAAAATCTCTCGTAATATCTAAAATAAAGAAAAACAGGTTTTCTCAGGCGGGCAGACTTTTGACTTATACGCCCGGCGAAATATACGCTTTGGGTAAGATTCAAAAAAGAATCGAAAATCTTTACACAAAAGGCGACCGGAATCTCGGAATAGGAAAAAATCTGGTGCCTTCTAAACAGGATATAAAAAGGATAGTCGAATTTTATTCATGGGCGGCATGGAGCGCATCGACGTTAAGACCGGGCGTTGACCATACATATACCAACAACTGGCCGTACAGCAGGGGAGCCGGCAATACTCCGCCGACTTATCTCTACACTTGGACTTTTGCTTCGCTTGCTACTTTTATTGCTTTGGCGGGACTTGTCATCTGGTTTTTCCTTAACTATATTTCTCCGGGCTGGCAGGAAGCTCCGGCATTGCTCGAAAACTGGAAACCGATGGTGGATTTGGATAATTTTAAAATTACCCATTCAATGAAAAAATCCGCCAAATTCTTTTTCTTAGGCGTTTTTCTGCTCGGTTTGCAGATTATAGCGGGTATGCTTCTGGCGCATTATTATGCGGAAAGAGCATCGTTCTTCGGAATTCATACTCTTACCGCTTTGCCGTTTAATATCGTTAAGTCGTGGCATATTCAGCTTGCGATTTTATTCATAGCTTCGACATGGCTCGGCGCAGGTATATTCGTTTCTAAATATATAGGCGGTGGGAAAGAAGCAAAATGGCAGTCGTTTTTTATCGATTTTCTGTGGTGGGCTTTATTAATAGACGGGGTTGCGGCTCTTGCAGGAATGTATCTCGGAGCCAAAGGCTATTTCCATAATGGCTTATGGTTTTTCCTCGGCAATCAGGGCCTTGAATATTTGCAGTTGGGAAGGCTTAACCAGATTATCGTATTTGTAGGCTTACTGCTGTGGGTCGTAATACTTTACAGGGCGTTAAAACCCCATTTTATAAAAAATACCGATAAATGGAGCATTGAAAGGCTGTTTTTAATAAGTGCCGCAACGATAGGCATAATGTATATATTCGGAATGTTTCCGCTTGCGTGGATTCTTAAAAACTGGACGATTACGGATTTTTGGAGATGGTGGGTCGTTCATCTATGGGTCGAAGGAACGTTTGAATTCTTTGCGGTTGCCGTTATAGGTTATTTCTTTCTTTCGCAGGGTCTCGTAAAAAGGACGACGATAGAGAACACTCTGCTCCTCGAGATAATCCTTATATTTTTGGGCGGTATCCTCGGGACGGGGCATCATTTTTACTTTATCGGCGACGCATCTATCTGGATTGCGCTCGGCTCTATGTTCTCGTTCCTTGAGGTCATTCCTCTTCTGCTTTTAACTATGCAGGCGGTTTACGAGAAAAATATCCTTGTAAAGGCGGGCAAAGAATTTCCGCAGGATTTATCGTTTAAATATTTAGAGGCTTCGACGTTCTGGAATTTTATAGGAGCGGGCGTCTTCGGCGCATTAATCAATACTCCGTTAATGAACTATTACGAACACGGACAGTATCTAACGATAAACCATGGGCATACGGCTTTGTTCGGCGTGTTCGGTCTTCTGGGTATAGCCTTATCCTATTATGTTCTGAGGATGATAGTGGAACCTTCCAAATGGACGGAAGGCGCAGGCAGGGCAGCGCTGTGGTGCTTTAACGTAGGTATGATTTTATGGGTCGTTCTAAATTTCCTGCCGGAAGGTTTTATGCAGTTTGCCGCTTCGATTAAACACGGCTACTGGTATTCGAGAAGTATTTATTTTTACGACAAGACGGACCTGTGGCTATGGTTGAGAGTGCCCGGAGATATAATTTTCAGCATAGGCGTTCTGGTTCTTTTCATAGATATAACGAAAAAACTTTTACAGGTTAAAAAATCCGTAGAAGAATAAAGGTAAGAAAATAAATAAAGCGGCGTTTTTTAAGGGGACAGAGTTAACTCTGTCCCCTGCCCTCAAAAATATGGTAAAATATCGTTATGAAAAACAAAACGGTATTTTTTATTTTATTTGCGGGGATAATAATTTTCGGATTCATATTTTTAATTTTCGGCATATATAAAAATAATTCAGCAAAAGGTACGATAAATCTTAACAAATTGTCTCCTGTAGGGCAAATAAATAAACAAGCTTCACGTTTGCGCCTGTCTGAAAAGCCTTCGCATCCGCCATCCTTTAAACTTGCCGTAGCTTCCATGATGTCGCCCGTTGCAAATATAGATGCATATAAGCCTTTTGCAAGATATATCGGCCGCGCGCTGCATATGCCCGTTAAGATTGTTCAGAAACGAACCTATTTAGCGGTTAATAACCTGCTTATAAATAATAAAATAGATTTAGCTTTTATCTGTACCGGAGCATACGTTTACGGAGGATTAAAGAACAAAGTAAAAATAATAGCCGTTCCGGTTATAGACGGAAGAAAGACTTATCAGGCTTATATAATTGCTCATAAGCCTTCCAAAATTAAATCGATTAAGGATTTGAAAGGAAAAGTATTTGCCTTCACCGAGCCTTTATCGAATACGGGCTATGAATACCCGATGCATTTTTTTAAAAATAAAGGTATAAATCCAAAAATATATTTTAAACGGGTAATGTTTACTTATAATCATACCGATTCGATTAAAGCCGTTGCATCCGGTTTAGCCGACGGCGCATCTATCGATTCTATTGTTTACTCCTATACATATGATAAATATAAAAGCGTCAGGCTGCACACCAAAATTATTTTAAAATCCCCCTTATTTCCTATTCCGCCGATAGTTATGCCCGATAGGGTAAATAAAAGATTAAGGAGTAAGGTTAAAGAAATTCTTTTAGATATGTCAAGAAATCCAAAAGGAAGGATAATTTTAAAAAAACTTAATATCGACGGTTTTGCCTCACCCGATATAAGTCAATATAAATAAATATGAGATTTTCTTTATTTCCCGCAATCGCTTTAATTCTTAAAAAATTCTATAACGTTTCTTTGAGGATAAAAGTTATAGGTCTTGTCATATTTGCCACATTATTACTCGGACTGCCGGTTATATATTTTGTAAATATAGATTTTTCCCGGCAAAATAACATGCAGTTAAAATTGATGAGCAGGGCTATAGGCAAACAATTATCGTCCCAATCCGTAAATTATATTCTCGAGGACAATTTTTACGCTCTTGCAAAATTATTAAAAAGCTCGGTTAAAAACGACCCCGATGTAATTTATGCCTTTATTCAAAATAAAAAAGGCGAGGTTATTACTTCGACTTTTGACGGCGGATTCCCCGCCGGTTTATTGAAAGTTAACGGTTTTAATCTGAAAAGTATATCTACCGTTAAAATTAAAACCAACGAAGGTATAGCATATGACACATCCGTTCCTATCTTAAATGGAAGGCTCGGCATAATAAGAGTCGGAATTTCGACTAAAAGGTCTAATATGCTCCTTTATTCGTTAATAAAGTCCATAATTTTTATTATGATTTTTGCCGCTGTTTTAGCTATTATACTTTCAAGTTCGATTGCATGGTGGGTTATGACGCCGATAGTAAAACTATCGGAAGCTTTTAATAAAGTCAAAAGCGGCAGTTACGACGTAAATCTCGATATTAAAAGAGACGATGAAATAGGGATGCTTACGAGAGATTTTAATAAAATGGCGGAGAGTTTAAAAAAGGCGAACGAAGAAAGAATAGAAAACGACAACTTAAGGAAAAATTTTATCAATAATGTAATAAATGCTCAGGAAGAAGAGAGAAAAAGAATAGCAAAAGATCTGCACGACCAGTTTGCGCAGATGCTTGCATACATAAAAATAAGAATCGGACTCCTTAAAAATCTGAATAACATTGAGGAGGCGAGGGAAAGCGTTACGCAAATCAGCGAAGAATTGACGAACGCGCTTGACGTAGTGCGCAATATTGCCCGAAGCCTTATGCCCGGAATACTTGAAGAAATGGGTCTGGTTTGCGCAGTTTCCAGTTATATAGACGATATTAATAAAAAGAGCCCGAATTTTAAAGTAGATATTGATGCCGACGATATAAAAAATAAAAGATTCAATCCGAATATAGAAATTAACGTTTACAGAATAATTCAGGAGTCGCTGTCCAACGTCATACTGCACTCGCATTCAAATTATGCTAAAATAACTTTGGAACTTAGAGAAGGAAAAATTAACGGCGGCATAGAAGATTACGGAACCGGTTTTAATTACGGCCTTATTAGCAAGGACAGCCTCGGAATATTCGGAATGATAGAAAGGGCAAAACTTTTAGGCGGAGATTTGAAAGTCGAATCTAAAGCCGGTATCGGAACTCTCGTAAATTTCTGGGTTCCTCAGGAATTGGGCTGAAATATCGGAGAAAAAGCAATGATAAATATAGTTTTAGTGGATGACCACTTCCTTATGGTTTCCGGCTTAAAAATGATAATAGCGGGACAAGAAGATTTGCGGGTTGTCGGAACGGCAAATGATGCCGTATCCGCTATGGAAATCGTTAAAACAAAAAAGCCTGATGTCATAGTCCTAGACATTTCCATGCCTAAAACTAACGGACTTGATTTGATAGCCGGTCTAAAGGATGCTTCTCCCGATTCTAAGATATTGATTTTAACTATGTACGAAGACAGGCAGTATGTTCAAAAGGCGCTTGATAACGGCGCATTAGGTTATCTGCCAAAAAAAGCCGTCGAACATGATTTGATTTATGCAATTAAGACCGTAGCCGAAGGCGAATTATACATTCACCCGTCTTTAGTGAAAGATTTAATAGGCAAAGATAAAGACAAAAAGGAAAAAGAATATCGGGAATATGACGGCGGGGGACCTAAAGCCGCCGGAAGCGAAAGCGCTCTGCGGAATTTATGGAGTAATTTAAGCCCGAGAGAGCAGGAGGTGCTAATATTTGTCGCAGAAGGTTTTTCAAACAAAGAAATAGGAGAAAAACTTTTTATCAACGATAAAACCGTTGCTACTCACCGCTTAAGGGGAATGGAAAAATTAGGATTTATAAACAAATCCGACCTTGTAGATCTTGTTTTCTTTAAACTTAATCTCCTTAAAAAATAATAAAAATCAAATCTCCTCAAATTAATTTAGAATAAACCCGCAGTTTAAGTTTTCGTAATATTTTTTCTTCACTTCATTTCAGATTTTTTCCTACAAAAATCCTACTTTGTATTATTTCATTCAACAAATTTACGTGATAAAAATAAAACTATACTTTATTATTCACGATAATTTTAATACAAGTAGGGGGTAAATTAATGAAAAAGGAAAACGTTCCGGAAAGTAAAAACGTAAAATTAGACGGCAAAGAAGATGCAAAAAAAGGCGGGAGCGCAAGAAGAAATTTTATTAAAATGCTCGGGTTAGGAGGATTGGCGGCGGCGGTCGGCGGAGCCGCGGGCTTGTCGGAAACAAGCAAAGCCTTGGCGGCTCCTTTAAAAAAAGGGAACGGTAAAAAAAGCGGACATAACACCCCCGAAAAAGGGACAGGCGCCCCGACCGGCGCTTTAAAAAATCACAGATGGATGGGGTGGATGAATCCGTCGCAGGATGTAAAAGACGGATGGAACGAGTGGATGAGAACTATAGAAAATCCCCACAATCTTCCTATATGGCACGATAATTTTTATACTATTAAGGACTCAAAACCTAAACATCATTGGGCGATGGTTATGGATTTAAGAAAGTGCGTCGGATGCCAGGCTTGCGTTATTGCATGTAAAAGCGAGAATAATGTCCCCCTTACGGTTTTTAGAACCGTAGTTCAAGTTATGGAAACGGGGCATATGATTCCGGATGCCGGAGGCGACGTTGTAACCGATGAAGGCAATTTTATGCCGGATATCAAGAAGTTCAGTCTGCCGAGGATGTGCAATCACTGCGATCACCCCTCATGCGTAACGGTATGTCCCGTTAAAGCGACTTATAAGAGGCAGGACGGGATAGTTTTAATAGATTATAACGTCTGCATAGGATGCGGAACATGCCTTCAAGCCTGTCCTTACGATATGCGGTTTTTCAATCCGGTTCAGCATACCGCCGATAAATGCACATTTTGCGTTCACAGAATAGACAGGGGGCTTATGCCCGCCTGCGTTACGTCGTGCGTCGGCAGGGCAAGAAAATTTGGGGATTTAAACGACCCCAAAAGCGAGGTTTCAAGGCTGATAGCTAAACATCAGACTTCGAAACTTAAAATTTCCACCGGAAACGATCCTCAGGTTTTCTATATAGATTTAAACGGGATATTAGTCGATCCGACTAACTCTGAAGAGGTTAAGATGGTTTATACCTACGCGATGTCTTTTAACACGACGGCATATCAGAAATTAGGCGGAGAAGCCTTGCTGCCGTTAGTGGAAGAAAAAGAAGACCCTTATAAAGGTTAACGTTAAAATCGAGATTTAATTTTAAAATTTTAAAGAAGGAGCAAAATATTATGATTTTATTAAACGGTTTTTTAGAAAATCCGGTATGGGGTTTGCCGATAGTAATTTATCCTTTTTTATCCGGTCTTGTCGCAGGGTCGTTTGTCGTTGCGTCGCTATCGCACCTTTTTGGAATGGAAAAATTCAGGCCGTTAGCTAAACTTGCGGCGATAGTCAGTTTTGCGATGCTTATACTTGCGGCGCAGGCGCCTTTAGCAGATGCGCTTCAGCCGTCAAGGGCAGTTTGGGAACTGTATTTCAGGGACCATTTTCCATACTCGCCTCTCGGTATGTTTATTATAATCTGGACGCTTTATATAATTCTTATGCTTTTCGAAATGTTTTATCTGTTCAGGGTTTCAAATATAAAGAGAGCGGCAGAAGACAGCGGTTTCAGGGGGAAATTAGCAGATTTCTTTACGCTCGGGAATAAAGATTTATCGGAAAAAGCGGCAAAAAAAGACCATAAAGCCCTTATGATTATAGCGGCTTTAGGCATAGGTCTGGCTTTTTTATTTCACGGCTACGTCGGATTTCTATTCGGCGCTATAAAAGCAAGACCGTTGTGGTCGAACCCGCTTATACCGGTTTTGTTTATAACGTCGGCTATCGTTTCGGGTATAGCGCTTATGGGCGTTTTATACGTAATAGGTTTTTCGTTTTATTCCGATAAAAATAAGGTGAAGTCGGAAACCGTGTATGCGCTTAATAAAATTTTGTTATTGGTGATAGGATTCGACCTGTTTTTCGACTTAATAGAATGGCTTTATTCCGTTCGTTCTTATGCGCCGAAAGATTTATACGAGGGATGGCACTCGGTTTTCAGCACGGGCGGCGGCGGCGTTTTAGCTTTTAATTACCATTTTATGCAGATAACCCTTGGACTTATTATACCCGGACTACTGCTTATATCAAAAAAAGTAAGAAATTCAAAAGTATGGACGGTAATAGTAGGCTTTTTAGTGTTAATAGGCGTTTGGTCAATGAGGTTTAACACGGTTGTAGGCGCCCAGCTTCAGGCAAAAATAGGGCAGGGAACGGTTCTTTTCGATATTCCGTGGTTGGGCTACGACGGATACATAACCGGAATCGGATTATTTGCGCTAGGCATCTTTTTAATATTCGTTTTCGGCTATTTATTGGGATGGGAAGATAAACCCGAATTAACCGGCAATAATTAAAATAAGGAGGATATGTAATGTCAATGAATAGAAGAGACTTTTTAAAATATGCGACATTCGGCACGGCGGCAG
>JAJXXD010000084.1 GCA_021781285.1 bacterium
GATAAAAAAGGACGTCTTCCATCAATCGAAATAATGATAGGAACTGAGACGATAAAAGAATGCATTTCGAACGAAGATAAAACGGCAAGTATAAGGGATTACATAAAGAGCGGAAATATTCAGTACGGAATGCAGACGTTCGACCAGTCGCTTTATAATTTTTATAAGGCGGGTTTGATAACCTACGAAGATGCTTTAGTCGAATCCACATCCCCCAACGACCTTGCTCTGTTGATATCCGGGGTCAATTCTTCGAGCGAAGGCATAAACCAAGGTTCGAGTTCGGGCGAAGAACATACCGGCGTTTCCCGTCAGCCGCAGGCACAATCTTCGGATCAGGTTTCAGGTTCGGCTGTGGTAGGCACAGGTTCAGCTTCCGGCGGTTCAAATCCTTACTGGACTACTTAAAAAGCTAACCCGGGCGGAGCGCTTAATTTGAAAGTATCGCAGGAAAATATTTCTAAAAGAAAGTCTAAAGCCATTGGAACGGCGCAGGATTATTCGCTTCGGCTTATTTCCGCAAGGTCGTATTCCGAAAAGCAGATTGCCGAAAAGCTTATAAAAAAAGGATTTTCTACTGAGGATACCGGCAGGGCGGTTAAAAAATTAAAAGAATACGGATATTTAAACGATGAGGCGTTTGCCGGACGGCTTATAGAAAACGGTAAACGAAGACTCATCGGAAAGATAAAATTAAGTTACGAATTATACAAAAAAGGGGTCAATAAGAGCATTATAGACGAACTTATGGAAAAATTCTATGCCGAGGACGAGGAACGGGTTGCGGCGCTTAAAGCTATGGACAAAAAGAAAGTGTCGCTGATAAAATACAGGGAAAACGAGCTGATATTTAAAAAAAAACTATATGATTTTTTACAGAGCAGGGGTTTTTCTTCAGGAATAATCGAAGATATATTAAATTCAAAACATTAACTTATTAATATATGAAAAATTTATTATCAAACGAATTAAGAGAAGTATTTATTAAATTTTTTACGGAAAAAGGGCATATATTAGTTCCGGGCTCGTCTTTAATTCCGGCAGGCGACGATTCCATTATGTTTACCAATGCCGGAATGGTTCAGTTTAAAGACTATTTTACCGGAGCTGCCCCCGCCCCTATGTCCCGCGCGGTAACCGTTCAAAAATGCATGAGAGCCGGAGGCAAGCACAACGACCTCGAAAACGTAGGAAAAACATCGCGCCACCATACGTTTTTCGAAATGCTCGGAAATTTTTCTTTCGGCGACTATTTCAAAAAAGACGCCGTTCTGTTGGCTTACGAATTTTTAAAAGACGTTATAGAAATGGATATGGATAAAATATACGTTACCGTGAACGCTAAGGACGATGAAGGTTATTCCATATGGAAAGACGTCGTCGGCTTCGACGAAAAAAAGATTTTTAAACTCGGCGACGAAACAAATTTCTGGCAGATGGGAGAAACCGGACCCTGCGGCTATTCTAGCGAGATATTTTTCGATACCGGATATTCTGAAGCGGGACATAAAGACTGCGATATAGACTGCGACTGCGGAAGATATTTGGAAATATGGAATCTTGTTTTTATGGAATTTAACAAAGACCACGCAGGCGCCGTTTCAAAACTTCCAAAGCCGTCTATAGATACCGGTATGGGGCTCGAAAGAATATTAAGGGTTTTGCAGAAAGTTAAATCCAACTACGATACAGACGTTTTTATTCCTTACATAAACGAAATAGACGCTATCTCCGGCAGGAGGTACAACAGCGGCGACGAAGCCTACGATACCGCCGCCAGAGTCATAAGCGACCATATAAGGACATCCGTTTTTTTATCCGCGGAATCGGTGTTCCCTTCAAACGAGGGCAGAGGATATGTATTCAGAAGGATTTTAAGGAGGCTGATAAGGTACGCTTTACAACTTAATATCGGGCTCGAAAACTTAATTTATCTCGGCAATACCGCAGTAATCGTTATGGGCGGGTTTTATCCCGAGGTCAGGGACGGCCTGACCGTTTTCGAGAAAATAATTTCCGAAGAGTATGATAAGTTTACCGATACCGTAGGTCAGGGGATTAAACTCTTGGACGAAAAAATTTCGGAATTGAAAAATAAAAAAGAAAAAACGGTGCCGGGCGATTTTATATTTAAACTATACGACGAAAAGGGGTTTCCGGTAGATCTTGCAATAGATATCGCGGGAGAAAACGGTTTATCCATCGATTTAAAAACATTCGGCGAATTAATGGATATTCAGAAAAAAGGTTCAAAGCAAAAGAAGGAAAAGCAGGGTATTCCCGACATAATACCCGGAATTTCTAAAACAAATTTTACCGGATATGCAAGTATCGAAACCGCCGCAAATATTACCGGCATATTCGGCGAGAACGGAGAACCCGCCCTGACGATAGAGGACGGCGGTTTTTATTATATTGCGGCCGATTCAACTCCGTTTTATCCGGAAGGCGGCGGACAGACCGGCGATAAGGGCGATATAAAATGGACGGACGGAAACCTTTCGTTTTCGGCATCGGTATCCGGCACCTACAAAACCAAAAACGGCATAATACTGCATCACGGAAGAATTTTTACAAGCGGCACAGCCCTCGTTTTTCCGGCAGAAGCAAAATTTTCGGTAGATAAAGAAACCAGAAATAAAACCGCTTCCAACCACAGCGCCGTTCACCTTTTGCAGGCTTCGCTGAGGAAAATTCTCGGAAGCCATGTTTCGCAGCAGGGTTCCTATGTGGATTCCGAAAGGCTCAGGTTTGATTTCTCATACGGAAAACCGCTTACCGACGATGAAATCCGAAACATAGAAACTTCGGTTAACGAATATATTTTTGCGGATATGGAGGTAAAAGTCGAAGAACTCGACGTAAAAACCGCTTTAAATTTAGGGGCGCTTCACTTTTTCGACGATAAATACGAAGAAAAAGTCAGGGTAGTATCGATGGGAGACGCTTCAAAAGAGTTTTGCGGGGGAACCCATGTTTCGAGAACTGGGGAAATAGGGTTTTTTAAAATTTCGGGGGAATCTTCCGTAGCTTCGGGCATCAGGCGAATCGAAGCCGTAACCGGTTTGAATTATCTGAACTATTTATACGTCGAGGAAGACAACATAGCCAACATAGCCAAATTACTTAATTCTTCAAGAGCGGACGTGTATAATAAAATAATTAAACTGTTCTATGATTACGAATTTTTGGAAAAAGCCAACGAAGAGCTTAAATTAAAATTAAATAATTTTGAAGCCGGGCGCCTTATAGAATCGTTTAAAACCGCCGAAACCGGAGGCATTAAATACTTAATATCCAAATTTAAAAATATTTCGGGCGAAGAGCTGAAAGACCTTGTTAATGCGCTTAAATCAAGGAACGATTTTCCTTCCGGCGACAGTGCCGTTATTTTCGTTTCGAATCTTAACGACGAAAAATTAGTCTATATAGTTTCTGCCGAAGGAAACGCCGACGCTTCTAAAATAATAAAACTTATAAATTCGGAAGTCGGCGGAAAAGGAGGAGGCAAAAAAGACTTTTCGCAGGGCGGCGGCATAGAAGTTTCAAAATTCGGCGACATAGAAAATATCGTCGAAAATATAATGGCGGAGGGTTTGGTTGCAAAGGCCTGAGATTCGGCGTTTAACGCCGTTAATATTTGTATTTTTTATATTTGCATTATTTATATCTTTAGGTTTGAGCGGATGCGCGTCTTACGTTAAAACGGCTTCCCTGCCATCAAGCAAAGCCGCCGTATTGCGTTATAAAAGCAGAAGCGAAGTTTTAGCCGGACTCGATAAAAATTATGGACGGTTCAAAGGGTTGTCGGGAAGACTTGAGATATCCGCCGGAAGCGCTCATTTCTCTTTCGAGCAGGCGGGGCTCTATAAGTATGTCGGCGGAAAATATATGCGGTTTACTATTCTTGATATGTACGGGGACGTGCTTTTTTATGTAAAGATATCTAAAACAGAAAATAGAGCCGTTTTTTTGGACCCGAAACACGGCAGGCTTAAATCCTTAGATTTCGATAAAAAATATAAAGGGAAGATGTTAGCGTATCAAAGGTTATTCGGGGTTTTTAAAATATTCTTAAATATGGACAGTCTAGATAAAATTAAAAAAGCGGACTTGTTTTATAATACGAACAGAGGTTTTTTCTTCGACTACCGCCCGCTCTCCGATAAAACGGCGGACGGCTATTATATCTGCGTCGGCAAAAACTATCTTATTCGCAAAATAACGGCGGTCGCGCATAAAAAAACTACCGAAATCATCCGCTTTAAAGACTATATTTTAAAAGGCGGAAGCATGGTGCCGTTGAAAATATATGTTGACGATTATTTATATAATGTTAAAATAAAAGTTGTGCTTTCTAAGGGAAGCAAAATAATTCAATAATTATCGGGGACAGATTTTAAATCTGTCCCCTCATAAGTAAATATGAATAAGACAAAAAAGAACCGCAGTTTAATTTTATTTTTAACCGCAGTAGTTATAACATCGGCTTTTTCCGTTATGCTTTCCGGCTGCGGCAAAAACGTCAAGAAAAACATACTGCCGCCGGACGTTTATTATCAAAAAGCCCTGCATGATTCGCAAAGCAAGAATTATAGCGGAGCGGCTAAAAATTTTAAGGCGCTTATCGAAAATTATCCTTCATACCGCAATACCAAAAAAGCGGAGCTGAAACTCGGAGACGCATATTATCTCGAAGGCAAATATATCGAGGCGCAGGGCGCCTATTTAGACTTCATCCATCTGCATCCCCGTTCTAAATATGCTCCTTTTGCCATGTTTTACGAAGCGATGTCTTTTTACAAAAGAAAAGAGGCGGTCGGAAGAAGCCAGAGTCCTCTTGGAAACGCGAAGACGACGTTCGAGAAACTTATATCCAAGTACCCTTATTCTAAATATTCAAAAAAAGCGTTTAAGTATATACGGCTTATAGACGTAAAATTATCGGAAAACACTTTTTTCACCGGGCTGTATTATTACAACGCAAGTCTCTGGAAACCCGCCATATATATGTTCAAAACCGTTTTGAGCCAGTACGGTTCCAAAAATGTGCCGGTTATCCCGAAGACCCTTTATTATCTTGCCGTCTGTTACAAAAATACCGGCAATAAAAAAATGGAAGCCCATTATATGAGTATCCTTAAAACAAAATATCCGCAAAGCGGGTATGCAAGGTAAAATGACAAATTTTCAAGTTGACACCGGTTGCAAATTATGTAATAATTTAATGCTAAATAAAAAAATATAAAAGCAAAAGGAGAGGTTAATATACAAAAGAATAACAAAACATATATAAACGAAAATATCAGGGCGAAAGAAGTCAGGGTTATCGACGAAGAAGGGAAACAGGCGGGTATAATGCCTTTATACGAAGCTATTAAACTTGCGAAGGAAAAATTTTTAGACCTGGTGGAAGTTTCGGAAGATGCAAAGCCGCCGGTTTGCAGGATAATGGATTTCGGCAAATTTAAATACGAGCAGAACAAAAAAGCTCAGGAAGCAAAGAAAAAACAGGTCGTAATACACATAAAAGAAGTCAAATTCAGACCCAACACCGACGAACACGACTATCAATTTAAATTAAAAAATGCAATTTCTTTCCTTAAAGACGGCAATAAAGTAAAATTGACCGTTACGTTTAAAGGCAGGGAGCTTGCGCATACGGAACTCGGCATTAAAGTAATATTAAGAGTCATCGAAGACGTTAAAGAATTCGGCATCCCCGAGTTTCCAATTAAGCCCGACGTAAAAAGAACATTCAGTACCGTCATAGTTCCGGTAAAGACTAAAAAACCGGCAGAGAAGGAAACAGGAAAAGAAAAACTCAAAGGAGCGGTTGAAACCGGAGAACGTACCGCGGAAAAAATATAAAGTAATATTAAGATATATAAATAAAAGGAGCAAAAATGGCAAAGATAAAAATAAAGACTAAAAAAGGGGCGAAAAAAAGATTTAAAGTTACGGCAAGCGGGCTCGTCGTTCATCATAAAGCCAACAAAAGCCATATCCTGACTTCAAAAAAACGCGGCAGAAAGAACAGGCTGAAAAAATCCTCCGTAGTTAATTCGGTAGATTCGCTGAACGTAAAAAGGCTTATTCCGTATTTATAATATATATAAAAAAATATTTAGATAATAAGGAGCAAAGATAATGCCAAGGGTAAAAAGGGGTATTTTAACTAAAAAAAGACACAAGAGGGTGCTGAAAGCGGCGAAAGGATATTACGGCGCAAGAAGCAGGCTCTTCAAGTCGGCGCAGGAAGCCGTCAATAAAGGACTTAATTATGCTTACAGAGATAGAAAAGTCAAAAAAAGAGAGTTCAGAGGTATGTGGATTGTGAGAATTAACGCCGCATGCAGAGAAAACGGCATTTCTTATTCCAAATTTATGGATGCGCTCAACAAGAAGGGAATCGGCTTAAACAGGAAGGTTTTATCGGAAATAGCTCTTTCCGATCCTGCCGCTTTTTCGGGTATCGTCAAGGAAGCCCTCGCGGCATAAATCCCGATTTGGGTTTCCGCCTAAATTAAAAATTAATGCCGCCCCGTCGGCCTGACGGGGCGGTTCATAATATTATCTTATATAATGGAGTTTTATAAATTATGGCGTTAACAAGAGCAGATTTAGCGGCTAAAGTCCGCTCCAAAGTTGGACTATCTACCGCCGAATCTATGACTTACGTCGCTTCTTTTTTCGACCTTATAAAAGCG
>JAJXXD010000181.1 GCA_021781285.1 bacterium
AGTTAAAAACCTAATTTCTAAATAAGTAAGAAATATCTAAAAGGTAATTGGATTCGAACACCCGCAGCGCGAAGCGCGTCTGGGGGTTCGTCGTTTTTAGCGTCCTTAAGGACGCTCATCCCTCTCTCTCCGCCAGTTAAAAACGCCGTCATTGCGAGCGCAGCGAAGCAATCCATTATTTAAAAACAATCAAGTAAGAATAATCAATGAAGGGTATTCGGATTCGAACCCCCGGTAAGGGCGATAGCCCGCAAGGGGAAGTTCGCAAGGTTCAAAACTTTTCCCTAGATAAGTTAATCCGCGCATTAAGCCTGCGAATAAACACTTAGGACAAATATTTTTCTTAACTCTAAAAAACCTATTATAACTGTTGTGGTTAAGGCTGTAAGTAATAATTGCAAGAGGCTGACGGGGAAAAGACCAAACCTTTCTCTCAGGAAGGGAACATATATTTCTAAAAAAAGAAATCCTACGGCTGCAAGCGACCAGAGGTTGATAACCTTATTTGAAAACATTCCTATCGAAAAAATAGATTCGTCGTCGGAGCGCGAAATAAAAACGAGGACGATATACCCGATAATCAATGACGCAAAAGCAAGCGTCCGCGATTGAACAATATCAAAATTTTTGAAGCGGGTATAAAAATA
Organism: bacterium; assembly: GCA_021781285.1. Lineage (GTDB taxonomy): Bacteria > SZUA-79 > SZUA-79 > Acidulodesulfobacterales > Acidulodesulfobacteraceae > Acidulodesulfobacterium_A. The sequence goes on from JAJXXD010000181.1 coordinate 648, forward strand.
AACGGAGCTTACCGCCATAAACAAAACCGCTCCTTTAATTAAAATATCTTTAACCACTTTACCGCTAATTATACTTTCTTGAGGATTGCGGGGCGGGCGGGAATAGATATTTTTTTCCCCGGGCTCGGCAACAAAACCGGTTGATGCCGCTAAATCCATAAATAATTCCAAAATAATTATTTGAATGGGGATAAGGGGGACGGGGATATATAGAAGAACCGGTATAAGAAATATAAGTATCAGCGAAACCTTCACGGAGAGATAATATTTTATTCCTTTTTGCAAATTATCAAAAAATTTCCTGCCTTCAAAAATACCATGCGCAATGGTAATATAGTTGTCGTCCGCCAAAACAATATCTGCCGCCTCTTTAGCGGCATCCGTTCCCCTGATACCCATAGCTATGCTTATGTTTGCACTCTTTAGAGCCAAAACATCATTAATTCCATCTCCTGTGACAGCCACTATTTCTCCGTTTTTGCGGAGCGCTTGGACAATGCGGTATTTGTGCTGCGGCGTATTTCTGGCAAAAACTGAAGCGGTTTTTACGGTATTTTGCAATTCCTCATCCGTTAAACTGTCTAAATTTTCGCCTGTTAATACATGTCCGCTTTCCGTCAAGATACCGACTTCTTTTGCTATAAAACCGGCTGTCAAAGCGTGGTCTCCGGTAACCATTATAGTTTTAATACCGGCCTCAGCCGCTTTTGCAATCGTTTCTCTTACTCCATTTCTCGGAGGATCCTCAAAACTGATTAATCCTTCAAAATCCAATTTTTTTTCAAGTTCGTTAAAACTAAGACTTTCTTCGCCCGAAACTATTTTTTTATAAGCAACCGCAATAACTCTCCTGCCTTTAGACGTTTGTTCGTTTAATTCATTTTTAATATCGTCCTTTATATCGGGGCACATAGTAAAAATTTCCTCGGGTGCGCCGCTCACGAACAATTCATATTCGTTTCCATTTTTTCTTATTACGGATCTCGACTTTCGCCCGTTGCCTAAATTTCTCTGGCGTACCGTTTCCTGCGGCATTACGGTTACTCCTAATTCCAAGGCTTTGCTTTTAATTTCCCGCTCCATGCCGGACAAAGAATATTGAGAAAAAGCATCGATTGCCTTTTGAATAATTGCTTTCGCTTTATCGCCGCCTCCCGGATAAAGCGAAACGATTTTCATTTTACTTTCGGTTATTGTTCCGGTTTTATCGGTAACAATTACAGTAGTATTACCCAATGTTTCGGCGGCATTAATTTTTTTAATAAAAAAATTTTTTTTAGAGAGTGAGTAAGCGCCTAATCCTAAAACCATAGTAATAACAATCGGCAGTTCTTCGGGTATTGTAACAAAGGACAGGGAAAGTCCCGTTAAAATCATAGTTTCTATATCAAGGCCGTTTAAAATTCCTAAAATTGTTACAAATGCAGATAAAAAGACGGCAATATAGACCAATTTTCCCGCCAGAGATTTCATAGCTATTTGCAAAGCGGTTTTTTGGGGCTCGATCTGCTTCATCATAAAGGCGATTTCACCGAGTTTTGTATTTTTACCCGTGCCGAAAACTTCGGCCTGCCCTTCTCCCGAAACAACAACCGTACCGGCAAAAATATCTTCGCCGGATTTTTTATCAATTGGATACGATTCTCCTGTAAGCGGCGACTCATCTATTTGTAAGTCCTCGCTATGCCTGATTTTCGCATCTGCCGAAATTTTAACCCCCGGAATTAAAATTAAAATGTCTCCCGGCACAACCTCTTCCGAATTAATTTTCGATACGCCGCCGTCTCTTATAACCCTTGTTTTCGGCGCTGCAATTTTTTCCAGGGAATCAATGGCTTTTTTGGCTCTGAATTCGTTAAATGCTTCCACTGAAACAAGCAAAAAAATTACAATGAAAATTGTGACCGTGTCTTCTATCTCTCCCCAGACGCCGTATAAAAAACCGACTACCAGCAAAAGAAGAATCATGGGTTCCGCAATCTCGCGTTTGACTATGCCGAAAAGACTTATTTTTGCAGGTTTAAAAATCTGATTGCGGCCGTATTCCGATAATTTTTTCGCAGCTTCTTTGGAAGTAAGTCCGTTGTTATATTTTTGAATCATACGATATTTTTGTTATCAGCTGATATCCTTTTTTGCAAATATAAAGGATGACGCAATAAACAATAAAATAGTATAGCTTAGGCCGTAAATAATTCTGTAAAAGATTGCGCCTGTAGAAATATTTACTTTGTATGCCGCTTCGGAACTTATATTGAATATAGAAAAGTTGGGCAGGACGGTATAAATAAAATGAACTATTGCCGCCAAGATATGGTTTGCCTGATGAACTATTACTATTTTCCCGTTTATAATCTTTTTCACCGGCATTATTAAATCGTTCATCCTGCCGGAAATGTTGCCTATGAAAAAAACGAGTATTGCAAATATAGACGCTAAAGCCTTTGAGGTTATTAAAGAAAAAAGCAGCGCCGCAGAAGCAATAAATATCGATTCCGTTATTATGAACAGAGCCTGAATGATAAGCGGTTGGGGCAGGGAATAAAAGATAAACTTATCTTTAACGTTTCCGGCAGAATATCCGACCGGTACGATAAATTTATGCATAATTAAAAGGACGGCATAAAAAATCAGCATCATTATAATCGTCGAAAATATTATTGCCGACGCAAGCCCCAAAAAACGACCTATTAAATATTCCGTTCTTTTTAGCGGTCTTGTAATAGTAAGGAAAACGCTTTTCTTTTCTATATCGTCGTAAACTACTGAAGCGCCTATAAAAATGCCTATAAAAATATTAAAAATAGATATGGCGAATATAGAAAAATCCACCATAATTCTGCCTTGATTTATAAAACTCGTCTGGGAAACAAAGTAACTGCCGGATATAAGAATCAACGCAAATATTAAAAACGAATAAAAAATTTTGGAATTTTTTATCTCTTTAAAAGAATACGCCGTCCCGTATAAAATCTTTTTCATTAAGAATCCTCTAATTTTTCCTGTTTTTAAGCATTAAATCGTACAGATAAATTTCTAAGGGAGTGCTGTATTCTGCCGGCAAACGATAATCTTTTTTCTCTTCCGCATAGCCTTCCGCCTCTTTTTCGATATCCGCAACGTCTTTATTTTTTATTAATCTGCCGTTTACGAGAACGGCGATGCTGTCGCATAATTCTTTGCTATCGGCAAGCACGTGCGAGGAGAAAAATATGGTTTTTTTTCTTTCTTTCAGTTTAAATATTATATCCTTAAACTCTTTTCGTCCGATAGGGTCTAATCCGGACAGCGGTTCGTCGAAAATTAAAATTTCCGGATCGCCTAAAATAGAAACGGCCAACGCCAGCCTCTGGGTCATTCCTTTAGAATATTTATTGGCTTGAATATTTTTTGCATAAAAAATACCGGCTAATTTTAACGCATCGTAAATTTCATCTTTATTTATTCTTTTATCCAACAGTTTTGAATAATAATTAATAATTTCTATCCCTTTAAGCCCGCGCGGAAAACTGGGATTTTCCGGCAAATAGCCCAGTTTAAGCCTCGCCCTGTAATCCGAAGCATTATAGCCGTTTATTTTAATATTACCACCTGACGGATTAATAAGCCCGACGATCATTTTAATCGTCGTGGATTTACCGGCGCCGTTCGGACCGAAAAAACCCGTAACTTTTCCTTCTTCTATGTTTAAAGAAAGATTCTCTACCGCGTTCTTTTTAGTTCCAAAAAACCCGACCCTGAAATATTTAGTTACGTTTTTTAATTCAATCATAATTCCCTTCATGCGTTATTCTTATGTGGCAAAAACAGCTTTAAAGAATAAGGAATTTTATAATTTTTATGTTCTTTTTTAAGCGCTATCTCTTTTTTTACAGCGTTTATCCTATATTTTATTATTTGCCTTATATAAGGATTTTTGTTATTTTTATACATATCCTCAAGAAAGCCGATGGTTTTCTTGAGACTGCCGGACTTGTTGAGAAGTTTGGCATACAAAAATTCTAAGTATTTAGGACTGCCTTTCATATCGACTGCATATTTTAGGTAATATGCGGCTTTTTTGTAATTACCGAGACTGTAAAAATAGTTAAAAGCTATCAGGAACGGTATGTTCCAGTTTCCTTTAAGGCGCCGCATTCCTAATTTTAATAATCTTATCGCTCTTCTCGGTTTTCCCGCCAAACCGAGAAGCGTTCCTCCCGCTTGATAAGCATAATTAAAATTTGGATTCAAGGAGACCGTTATAAACGATATTTTATACATATACGGATAATGCATCTTCGCAAGTCTAAAGGACGAAACCTCCTGAACGAAAAGCGTCCAGAAATAATCGGAAGCCAAAACGTTAAAGTTTAGGTCTATGAATTTTAAAAATTCGGGTTTTACAGACGAATATCTTAAAAAAGAAACAAGTTTAAATTTTAAAGTCCGTCTGGAAAAAGCCGCGATATTAAATGAAAAAAATATTGAATAAGCTAAAAATAAAATAATAAAAAATACTATAAAACTTTTTAACAATTTATAAGCATTTATTCTCATACATTTTATAAACCTTATGCGGATATCAAAGAATTTGGGTCCCGCTTAGGATATTTTATTTAACAAATCCAGATAAAACGATGCGGTTTCGGAACTAATTATTTTTGCGTCAAATTTTTTAATAACTTCATTATAGCAATTTAAACCTAGCTTTTCAATTAACTCCGGTTTATCTATTAAAAAAATGATTTTATCGGCAAGCTCGGCAAAATCCCCTGTCTTAAATAAAAGCCCCGTTTCGTTATTAACAATTATTTCGGGAATTCCTCCGACGTCAGATGCTATCACGGCTTTCTTCAGAGCGCAGGATTCTATAATAATGCTTCCCATCCCCTCAAGACCCGACGGGACTATTATTAAATTCGACGCGGCTATAAATTTTTTAATATTTTCCTTAAAACCGCTTAAAACAAAATAATCGTTTAGTTTTTTTTCTTTGATTAAGTTTATAATGCGGCCGTAAAGTTCGCCTTCCCCTATAATGACGAATTTTAAATCGTTTCTTTTTTTTATTATAAGTTCCGCCGCTTTTATTAATATTTCGTGGCCTTTCTCTCCCGACAATCTTCCTATAAGGGAAATCATTTTTTCACTAGGCTTAATGCCGAGTTCTTTTCTCATTTCGGCCTTTTCCGGTTCATAAAAAGATACTTCTTTTTCATCGCCGCTATCGAATCCGCTGTATATCCTCGGACTGTAAATGGTTTTAATTTTTTGCGGGTTTATTTTAATATCTTTTACTAAACTTTTTTTAATAAAATCGGATATAACTATAAATCCGTCCGTTAAAAACCTGTATATTAAAAATCCTTTCAAAAAATCGACTTTATACGCGACGTGCCGCGTTAGAACCTTAACTATCTTTTTTTTAAAAATTGAAACTGCGGCGATTCCCCCTAAATAATGGTCTAAAGACGAGTGAAAATTTACTAAGTCTATATCGCGGCGCTTTAAAAAACGCCTTATTTTGAATACGGCAAAAATATCGAGAAAATTCGTCATTCTGACGGAAAAATTAGAAATATCGAATTTATCCAATTCCGCCTTTAGTCTTTCGTTATTATTATGAATAACGTATATATTAAAGTCTTCGCTGTGGTATTTTTTCATAAACCCGAGCAGTATAACAATGTCGTTTTGCGCTCCGCCGAAGCCTTTAAAGCCGTCTATATGAAGTATATTAAATTTATTTTTTTTATTCATAGGAATTATATTATAATATACTATATTATATTTATTTAAAACAATTTGGGATATAAAAACCTATGGCAAACGTTATTATAATTTTTTTTAAGGACATATTTCTCGCTTTAATTCCGCTGTTTGTCGCTATAGATATATTCGGCGTGCTCCCTATATATTTAGACTTCGTAAAAGATACCAC
>JAJXXD010000118.1 GCA_021781285.1 bacterium
CTGAAAAATTATTTCCTTAAAAACGCTATATGCTCCATATGATAGGTTCTCGGAAACATATCCGTTAAATTTACCCGTTCAATCTTATAGCCCGTTTCCGCAAAAACTTTTAAATCCCTCAAAAGCGTCATAGTGTCGCATGAGATATATATAATGCATTCAGCGTTTATCGAGGCTATTTTAGCCGCCAGCCCTTTAACGCCTGCTCTCGGCGGGTCTAAAACTATTAAATCGCATGTTTTTTTATTTTTCCCTGCGCCCGCTTTGTCAAGGTAGCCTGCTACGTCGGACTCGATGAATTTAATGTTTTTAATATCGTTTAATATCAGATTTTTTTCCCCGAGTTTTACGGAGAAATCGCTTGATTCAACCCCGGTAATATTATCCGCAAACGGCGCTAAAAAAAGAGTGATATTTCCATACCCGCAATATAAATCAAGAGCATTAATAAAATTACGTCCCCTTTCCGCCGTAATGTTTTTCAAATATTCCGTAACGGCGGTTATAATGTTTTCATTCTGTTTTTTGTTGACCTGAATAAAAGTAGGAAGGTCATACGAAAATTTTTTATCTTTTACGGTAAAATAATCGTCGCGGCTATTGCCGGTATTTTGCGCGTTATCTATTTCCTCTGCCCGTGTATATTTAACGGTTTTTTTGCCGCGAAGTTCAAAAAAAATATTATCCGCCCCTGTATTTTTTATAGCATCTTTTACAAATTGCTTTAATGCCGGAGCATTATTTTTAAAACTAAAAATTATATTTTTTATTCCGGCATCAGCCAGCGTTACCTTTGTAATCCTGTCCAAAATAGTATCTTTATAAGTTTTGTCCGATAATAAATTCCTTACGTTTTTTAACATTTCGTTTATGCTTTCTTGCGCAAGAAAGCAATATTCTACGTCTATTACATGATGAGTTAATTTTTTATAAAATCCTATATAAGGCGGATATATTTTTAATCCGATTTTTTGTCTGTAATTAAGATAATTTTGATCTGCCGTATTGATTGTTATATAGACATCGTCGATATTAACCGTATTTTTAAAAGTTTTTTTAAATTCGGTTTTAAAAATTTCCGTTTTCCAATAAATCTCTTCTTCATAAGGCATATTAAGATAACCGCATCCGCCGCAGATGCCAAAATGCTTACATGCCGGCTCGATTCTTTTCGGGGACGGCGTAATGATTTCGACTATTCTGCCGAACGCATAACTTTTATGTTCGTCAAATATTTCTATTTTGAGGGTGTCCCCCGGAACCGCATAGCCGACGAATATAACTTTAGAATTAATTCTTCCTACGCCCCAGCCTCCGTATGCCAGAGAATCTATATGTATTGTTTTCAGCCTTTTTGCCCCCTTGTTTTTTTAATTATTATATTATATTATTTATAAAGTTTTAAGTGGAGAAATAATATGAAAGGCATTATTCTTGCGGGCGGAAGCGGAACGAGGCTTTATCCTATAACCCTAAGCGTCTGCAAACAGCTCCTGCCGGTTTACGATAAGCCTATGATTTACTATCCCCTGTCGAGTCTTATGCTTGCCGGTATTAGGGATATTCTTATAATAACGACGCCCTCCGATTTAGATAAATTTAGAGCTATATTCGGCAACGGAAACGACTTGGGACTTAACATCGATTATAAAGAGCAGCCCTTGCCCGGCGGATTGGCGGAGGCATTTATAATAGGCAAGGATTTCATAGGCAGAGACGACGTCTGCTTAATTTTAGGAGACAACATCTTTTACGGACACGGCATTTCAGAAAAGTTTAATTATGCAAAGGATATTATAAAACAAAACGGCGGCGGAGTAATTTTCACGTATTACGTCGAAGACCCTCAGAGATACGGGGTTATCGAAATAGGCGGCGGAAAAGTTTTGTCGATAGAGGAAAAACCGCAGAATCCAAAATCAAACTACGCGGTCACCGGAGTTTATTTTTACGATAACGAAGTCGTTAATATTGCAGGCGGGTTAAAACCGTCCGAAAGAGGAGAGCTTGAAATAACCGACGTAAACAATGTATATTTAAAAAGCGAAAAACTTAACGCCGTAACGCTCGGCAGAGGTTACGCATGGCTTGACACGGGAACGCCGGAAAGCCTGCTCGATGCTTCAAAATTTATCGAAATGATGGAAAAAAGGCAGGGACTCAAAATCGGATGTATAGAGGAAATAGCTTATAAAATGAACTATATTTCGGAAGAAGGGCTGATAAATCTCTCAAAAAAGTATATTAAAAGCGGTTACGGACGATATATTTTGAAAATAATAAATGAGAATAAAGATAAGGATATAATTTAAAAGGTAAAAAATACATGAAAATAAGAAAGGTCGTTATGGCGGTCCTGATAACGGTCGCATTAGGGTTAGGTTCGGGTTTCCTGCTTTCCGGGTGTTCCGGCGTAAACAACTCGTTAGAGAATAATCACATTATGAACGGCGGCTGTTTCATAACATGTTATAATAAGGCCGGTAAATACGCTTCCGCCGGAAAATATGCCGATTATACCGGCAATAAACCGCGCGGCGTAAAGAATGCCGCCCATTTTAAAAAGATAGACGGCTGATTTATGCAAATAGACCTCAGTTTTTGGAGTATAACGGATTGGTCTGCGTTTGCATTGACGCTGGCGGGAGTCTGGCAGTTAAGCTCCCATAAAAAGTCCGGTTTCGCCATAAACATTTTTGCTTCGATAGTATGGGTCGCCATAGGAATCCATTCCGGCTTATCCGGTCTTACGGCGCTGAATATAATTTTAATTTTGATATATTTAAGAGGTTATATAAAAAAGTAATTTTAGTTTAAATCCTTTTAAATTTTACTAAATTTATAGTATAATAAGTATAATTTTCAAAAAGGCCCCATAGTCTAGCGGTTAGGACGTTGCCCTCTCACGGCAGTAACACGGGTTCGAATCCCGTTGGGGCTGCCATTTTTTTTATTATGAGCATAAGAAAAATTATATTTTTAACAATATTGTTTTTATCGGTTTCGCTTGGTAACGCATCTGCAAACGGAAATCCATCGTTAAAGAAGTCCCCGGTTCAGTCCGGTCAAAAAATCCGCCAAATTTTCAAATATAAAGCCGTTAAAAATCCTGCCGCTATAGCCGTAAATTCCAAAGACGAGATATTTATCGCAGGCGGCAAAAAAAATAGTTATGAAATTGCCGTTTTCAATATATACGGAAAGAGGCTGAAGACTTTTATATACGGCGCCGTTAAGCATAACGGCGTTTACGCCGTAAAAAACGGAAATGGAAAAGTTTATTTTTATAATAATAACGGCATCGTAAAGCCGTGGGCTATTTTTATCGGCAAAAATGGAAATTTATGGGTTGCAAACGAAGGAGGCAAAAAAGGATTTATATCGAAAATTTCGCCGGAAGGCAAAGTTTTACTAAAGATAACGAATAATATCGATTTTCCCTATTCTATCGCATTTACCGAGAGCGGCGATATACTTGCCGCCGATTACGGAAACGGATTTGACGGCTATATCTCCGAATATAACTCAAAAGGTATATTTTTAAGGAAGATTACGAAAGGCATAGAAAATCCCTATTCGGTTATAACCGGAAATAACGGAAACATTTATGCCGCAAATTACAATAAAGGCGATATCGTATGCCTGTCGAAAACCGGAAAATTATTATGGAGTTCGTATAAAGATATAAGTTATCCTTATTCTATTTTATCGGGTAAAACCGGAAATATATGGGTGATTAACGATGGGCCGGTTCAGGGAAGCATCATTAAATATACTGCGGGCGGCAGGGTTATTAAATATATAACTTTCGGCATAAGTTATCCTTACGGGGCGGCGGCAGATAAGACAGGCAATATTTTTGTCGCAAATTTCAACAACGATACGGTTTCTAAATTCAATGAAAAAGGTGAATTGACCGGTTTTGCCGGTAATATCAGAAAACCGATAGGGATAGCCGCAGATGAAAAAGGAGACGTTTTCGTTCTTAACGACGACGGATATTTTACTAAAATAACCGGAAACGGCGGACGACTAAAATCCGATAACCCGGTTAAAAAATAAAAATATATTAGAGCATTTTAAGAAATAGGAGAATCGGATAATTATGAAATGCGCTCTTTATTACGGCAATAAAGATATAAGGCTCATAGAAAAGGATATTCCAAAAATAAGCGGCGACGAAGTTCTTATGAAAGTCGAAGCAAGCGGTATTTGCGGCAGCGACGTCATAGAATGGTACAGGAGGGATAAGGTGCCTCTTGTTTTGGGGCACGAGGTTTCCGGCGTAATAATCGAAACCGGAAAAAACGTTAAACAATATAAAGCCGGCGACAGGATTTGCGCGGCGCACCATGTTCCCTGCAATATATGCAAATATTGTCTAAGCGGACATCAGACCGTCTGCGAAACCATAAGAACGACCAACTTTGACCCGGGTGGATTTTCGGAGTATCTGAGGCTTCCCGAAATAAACGTAAAAAACGGAATATATCTTTTGCCGGATTCGGTCAGTTTTGAAGAGGGAACCTTTATAGAGCCGCTGGCGTGCGTCGTGCGCGGGCAGAGGCTTGCGGGAGTAAAACCCGCCGATACGGCAATAGTTTTAGGCAGCGGGCTTTCGGGTCTTCTGCATATAAGTTTTTTAAGGGCTGCGGGCGCAAGCAGGATTATAGCGGTCGATATTAACGATAAACGTCTTGAATACGCAAAAAAATTCGGAGCGGATTATACGTTTAACGCAAAAGACTTTAGCGCAGGCTCAGGCGGATTCAATTTGCCCGAGGCTATTAAAGATATTAATGAAGGATTTTTAGCGGATATAGTAATTTTATCGACAGGCGCAGACAGCGCAATCTTGCAGGGACTTAAATCAGTAAGGCGGGGCGGGACGGTTCTGTTTTTCGGGGCGGCGGACGAAGGGGCAAGGCTTCCGCTTTCGATTAACGAGATATTCTGGAGAACCGAAATTACGCTGTTAAGCTCTTACGCAGGGTCAATTCTTGACCACAAGACGGCTCTCGAGCTTATAAGGTCGGGCAGGGTGAACGTTAAAGATATGATAACCGACAGGCTTCCTTTGAAAGATATCGCTAAAGGATTCGAGCTTACCGCAAAAGCGCAGGATTCGCTAAAAGTTATAATAAAATTTTAAGCAATGCCATTACCGCGTAGGCGGGAAAGTTTCTTTTATGTATGCCCGCCGAAGCGAATAAATCTGTTCTCTTTTGTCGATTAATATATTATGGCAGATGCCGTCAGCAGATGCCGTCTTTTTCTTTTTCTAAATAGCACATTATAATGCCGGTTAAGTATAAGTCGGTTACGTACTCGGAAACCATTCTGTGAGTATTGAAATGAGGCGCAATGGAAGAAACGGCCATTTTCATTATTTTTATATAATCGGAATAATTTTTATAATATAAATCAAGTATATTAAATTCCAATTTTCCGTACATATCGTTTAAGTCATGCATATCGTCCGAATAACTTAAGTCTGTCCATGCGGTTCTCGGTCCTATGCTCCACCCGTTAATTCCTTCCATGCAAGCTTCAAGCCACCATCCGTCCAATACGCTAAAATTGGGAACGCCGTTAAGGGATGCTTTCATTCCGCTGGTACCGGAAGCCTCAAGGGGTCTGGTCGGGTTATTGAGCCACAAATCGACGCCGGAAAGTATTATATTTGCTTTATGGATATTATAATTTTCCAAGAAAGCTATTTTAACTTTTTTTGTTTTAGATGAAATATACCGCGATGCGTCATAAATAGATTTTACTATCGATAGTCCATCGGTATCGGCGGGATGAGCTTTTCCCGCAAAAATAATTTGAATTGCGCCTTTTTTTTCGGCAATGTCTATTAATTTATCGGGATTAGAAAGTATGAGATTATTTCTTTTATAATGCGTGATTCTTTTAGCCATAGCAATAGTAAAATCCGAAGTTACGAATGAAGAGTCTGTTTCGGAGTTAATCATTTCGATAAGAGTTTCTTTGCATAAAATATGGGCTTGAACAAAATCGCCGTCGGGTATGCAAGATGCTCCTCTAAGCAGGTCCGGATCTTCTTCCCATCCCGCGGTATATTTGTCATATAACATTTTATGATGCGGAGAAGCCCATTTTACGTGATGAACGCCGTTGGTAACATATTTGAGTTTATATCCTTCAAATATGTGTTGCGAGACAAACTTGTGTTTTCTGGAAACGGCGACCACGTTTTTTGCATTTTTTATTGCAAGCCACGATAGATTTAATTCGTCTTTGTCTTCCAAATCTTCCCTGTATATATCGTTAAAAACTTTTTCTCCGCAGTATCCTGAAAGCATATCTTTGACGTCTTTCATTTCAAATTTATCGAATGCGGCGGGAATAGGAGTATGGGTAGTGAAAACTACCCTTGATTTTACCCTGTTTAAATCGCCTATATCTTTCATAAGGCCCGCGATTAAAAAAGCGGAATGGCTTTCGTTTATATGATATATGAATGGTCTGTAATTTAG
>JAJXXD010000081.1 GCA_021781285.1 bacterium
GATTCGTCCTGAAGTGCGTGCGCGCCGCCGCAACATGAAGCGGCAGCATGAAATTCAACGACTTCTGCTCCTGTCGCTTTCAGGAGTTCGTCCTGAAAATAAGGGTTTTCAGAATCGTCCCTTTTGCTTTTATAACCTGTCTTTGTTATTGTCTTAGGTCTTTCGTATAAACATCCGTAATAAGAAGCAACTTTAAGCCCTTTAAGAGATTTCTTAACAGCCGATTTTACTTTTTCGGGTCCTATTTCATTATAAAACAGTTCAAGAAAATGCCTCACGTCCATATCGCCTTCATAGGTTCCGTAACTTACGTCTTTAAGAAAATCTATGACGTCTCCTTTAGCGCCGGCATTATCGTTCATTGCCTCATTTACCCTTAAAAGACTGTGATAACAGCCGTTGCAAGGGGTAACCACCGCATCGACGTGAAATCTTCCTTTCGCCGAATCCATTACTCTTGCCGGAAGCATATAGGAAATCTTTTCGTTGGAGCCTTTTGCTTCGAGAGCGCCGCAACAGTTAAAGTCTTCTATTTCCATTAAATCTATCCCGAACTCCTGAGCGACTATTTTAGTCGATTCATCGTAAGCGCGAGCCATTCCTTTTAAGGAACAGCCGGGGAAATATCCTATTTTCATTGTAATTCCTCCTTTAACCTCTGGGAAACTTTCTTCCAGTCTTTAATCCTGCCGCCGAAAAGCTTTATTCTTCCGCTGGTAAGCATTTTGAAACCGAGCGATATCTGGTCCGCGCTCATCATATCTTTAAGTCTGCCGGTTTTGGAATAAAAATCTTTTACTATTTTAACTTCGTCGATTCTTCCGTCTTCTATAACCTCATCCATGAAAATTTCGTCGAAAGCTTCATCGTTGGTAATTTTTCCAAAAACCTTCCTGTTCTCCAAAAATTTAGCTATAGCTCTTACTACTTCCTGCGTGTTTACGCCTCTGGGGCATCTGTGCGTGCATCTCTGGCATGATACGCATTTCCAGACTAAATCTTTGTTTTCGTTCACTAAAATGTCGTAATGTCCCCTTCTGACCAAGTCTATAAATCTCCGCGGATTAAACTTATCTACAAAATCCGGAAGGGTGCATCCGCCCGAACATGTTCCGCATTGGTAGCATTTGACGATAGTAGAACCGCCCGGAAGTTTTTTAACCTCGTCAAGAAATTCCGTCGTAACGTCCTCATATAATATTCTCGACGGCAGAAACTCTTTCCAGATGCCGGTAAGCTCTACGCCGTCTATAACCATTTTATCGGTATTTTCCGCCATTGCTTTCTCCTTATATATAAATATATATAAATCTTAATATAATTAATAATATAACTAATAATAATTAATCAAGATGTTTAATTTTTTAAACTGCCTGCTACCTTTGCGGCAACCGCGGCGCCTTCGACGATACAGTTTTCTATATCCATGGGACCTTTATCCGCGCCTGCTATAAATATTCCAGGCTTTGAAGATTCATTAGGGCTCAGGAAATCGTCCTTAGGAGCAAGGAAACCGTAGTCGTTTTGTTTAATTCCGAGTACTTTAGCGGCGTCTATAGTTCCTTCGCCGGCGGCCATTCCCGCGGCAAGAATAATCATATCGACGGAATGCTGTATCGGTCTGTCCATAATAGTCTCTTCCGCCCTTAAAGAAAGCTGTTGATTTTTAAGCGTTACCTCGGCTCCCCTTCCTCTCGTGAATATGATTTCATAATCTTCCATTGCTTTGCCGTAAAGCTCTTCCCATCCTCTTCCGAACATTCTCATATCCATATAATATACGTAAACTTCGGAATCCGGATATTTTTCTTTTATCTCGATGGCCTGCTTCGTAGAAACGACGCATCCTACCCTGCAGCAGTAAGGATTTCCGACCTGCCTGTCTCTTGAACCTACGCACTGAAATATTGCTATTTTCTTGGGAGTTTTTCCGTCGGAAGGCCTTTTTAATTCGCCTTTCGTTGGTCCGTTAGGATTAAGCATCTCTTCGACTTCGGCATTGGTGACCACGTCTTTAAATCTTCCGTAGCCGTATTCCTGTTTAACCGTAGGGTCGAAATGGTCAAACCCGGTTGCTACTACTATTGCCCCAAAAGTTTCTTCGCTTTCGCCTTTAGAATTTTTAATTTTTGCTTTAAATTCCGGAGCGGCGCCTGAAACCGCGGTAATCTGAGAATGCTTGAGCACTTTAATATTTGAATTGCTCTCTACGGCTTTAATAACCGGATATATTACGTCGCCGGCAAGCCTTAAATCCGGCGCAAGCTTATAATACTTGTGCTTTGTTACCTGTCCTCCTAAATAATCTTCTTTTTCCACCAAGGAAACATTATAGCCCATCTCCGCAAGCTCGGATGCGGCCTTAAGTCCGGTAACTCCTCCTCCGATAACTAAAACTGTTTTCACCTTAATACCTCCTTTTTGTTGTTTTGGGTGCAGGCTTAAGCCTGCCCTTATTCAATAATTTAATATTTATATTTTGTATTTAATTATAAGCTATCCCCATTTTGTCTAAAAGCGGTTCAACCGGCGTGACATGAAAGTTTAATCCCGCTTCCTTAAACGGATGCGCGCCTAAAGCAAGAGCGGCTAACTGTGAATAAAACACCACGGGATAGTGGTAATCCTCTCCGACCGCTTTCTGTATCCACTGGGTTTTATCAAACGTCGTCCCGCACCCCGTGCAGTTAACTAATATCATATCCGGATCTACTTCCTGTTTAATAGCCTTCAATTTAATATTCTGGGCAGACCTCGTAAATTCTCTATTTACTAATATATGCCTGAATCCGAATCCGCAGCACATAAACCATTTGGAATATTCCTCCATCTGAACGCCAAGATGGGATGCCAATCCGCCTACGACGATAGGTCTTTTTCCGCCGATTATGTCGTCGGATACCTGTTTAAAGAAATGACAGCCGTAATGTTCCACCGCCCTTAATCCTTTAATTCCTTCTATTCTTTCCGGGTCTGCCGCAGCCAGTATTTTGTCTCTCAAGGCATAAGCTATCTCGCTGTCGTGGACTATCTCTTCGGGAATTACGAGTTCTCTTCCTAATTTTGCGAGGACTTTTTTTACCGAATCCCTGAGTTCTTTATTTGAAACCAATAGATGCCTCATTTCGAGATAGTTCCCGAAGCTGGTAACGCAGTGTATGGTAAAATTATAACCTTCTTCATATGCCCTGTGCCAGTTTCTCGCGGCGACGGAAGCGAGCTGAACGAGATTTCCGAGACCGGAAGCATGGTAATTCCAAGCGGTGCAGGAAGTCTGCTGCATATCGTTGTAATATTTTATTCCGAGTTTATCCCTGTAATAAAAATTTGACCTCGGAACTCCGGGAAGGTTCGCGCACTGACCGCAGCTTTTATGCTGATAATGCATATCTAAAGGCACTTTCTTTTTTATCCCGTACATAACCTCTTCTTCTTTATACTGTCCTATAATATGGCCTATCTTAATCTCGCCTTCTTCCTCTAATTTTTTCATTTCCGCCCTGATGTCATGCACATGATAATTCATACCTTTAGCATGATTTATGCCGGTTTTAACGTCGTTTATCTCGTAAGACATAATGCCCTCCAAAATTTATAATTTTTTATAAAACTTCAATCTTGTCATTCCCGCACAGGCGGGAAACGAAGTACGGTATAGTTTATTTTATTTTTTAGACGCTTCTAATTTTTCTTTTTTTTCCTGAATTTTTGCTTCCATTTCTTCCGCCTTCTCTTCCATATCGTCCTGAACTATATCGACTAAGAACGGAAACACCGTTCCTACCTTTTCTAAAGCGCCGCTTTCTTCCCATATCTTTTGCATTTCGTAAATAGTATAGTCTTCCGCAGCCCAAGCTCTATCTACCACGTTCATACCGGGAAAACCTTCAAAAAGCTCTTCCCTCATTTCCATTTTTTTAGACGAAAGTTCTATCATCCTCGGACCCCAGTCCGGAAAAGCGTCCGGAGAAAGCATATCGGGCGCAAGCTGGTTTCCTCTGGTTAAAACCAATTTCGCGATTCTTGTATAACCTGCAAGCGCTTCAGCGGCGAGACCTTCCCTGACCGCAATCTCTCTCATAGCCATAACTATATCCGCGGCTGAATTCTCTTTAGGGCATCTGTATTTACAGCTGTAACACTGGGCGCAGTTCCATATCTTGCTCTTCATATACTCTTCGATAGTCTCCTCATCCCCTTCTATTATCATCTGGCAGACTTCGCGGGGAGAGTAATCGTAAAATGCGGCGGCAGGGCAGTTTGCCACGCACGTTCCGCAGTTTAAACAGCCGTGCAGAGATTCTTTGATACGGAAATCTTTCATAATTTCCTTATAAAAGTGTCCGCCTTTAGTGCTTTCAATTTTTTCGGTAACAGGATTCTTGTTTTCTTCGCTCATTTTAAAATACCCCCTAATATTTATATTATGAAATTTATGCAAATTTATCATAAAGATGCCGAAAAATTTCTGAAAAATTCGACAAATTTGCAGAACGCGCCGGATTGTTAAAACCGACGGCAATTTTTAATAATTTAAAAACGGATAATGATTAACGGATATCGGGATTGTTGTTCGATTTTAAGGCGGTATCGCCGGAAAATCTTAAATCGGTGTAATCCCCCGCATCTTTGATATCTTTAATGTCTTTGACGAGCTGTCTTATTTTGGAATTTTTCAGATAATACAAGAGCTTATTATCGACTCTCTTGTAATCTACCATCTGAGTGTTCCTTAAGACGGCTAAATGCTGGGATATGTTGGATTGGGTTTTACCTAAGGCTGAGGATATATCGTTGACGCTGACTTCTTCGTCGCATACGATACATAAAATTCCTAATCTGATTGGATTTGACAGAAGTTTAAAGATACTTGCCAAGTCCTTGCATTTTCTGTTGAGGTTTTTGTCGTCCGCGCAAAACTCTTTTCCCATTTTTCCCATTTTTTTTAATTCTTTGCGATGTAGCACACCGCGATTATGTGTATATTCTAAATATAGAATATTCTAAAATAGTTGTCAAGGGGAAAATAAAAAAATATTTTAAAACTGCGTTATGGTTTTATAGGGAATGATTGTTTAAGTCGGATACGGACTTTTTCCAGTCTTTTCCTTCTTTTAAAAGTTCGGAAAAAATTTCTTCGGCAGAAAATTGATTATTTTTTAAATAGTTTTTCCATAAATCGATAAAAATTCTTTTTTTAAGTCTTAGCGAATCGATTGAAAGGTCGGTAAAATCTTTTAAAAATCGGGCTACCCCGCCGTCAAAAACATCCGCATCAAAGACTTCCGATAAATAATTAAACCTGTATAATTCTTCGGCAGAATAATTTTTTGAACTCAATATAATCTCCTTGGCTTTCTGGGTTCCTATTAAAAAAGCCAGTTTCAATGCCAAATAAGAAGGCGACAGTATGCCGTATTTTGACGACAGGTCGGCAAAAGTGGATTTTTTTTCCGCAAGCCTGAAATCGCATGAAGATGCTATATCCAGACCTATCCCGCTGACGGCGCCTTTAACGGCGCATATGACCGGAACCGGCGACTCGGCGATATGCCTGCACATAACGTTTAGGACGGTAACGTAATATCTTGCTCCGTCCCTGTCGAGTTTCCCAATTTCCTTAATTTCCGGTCCGGTAGCAAAATAATCAGGGTTGGAACTCTTTATTAAAATAGCCTTCAGGTCTATTTCTTTTTCGATGTTTCCTTCGAAAATTTTTATTAGTTCATTCATTTCGGTTATATCGAAGGTATTTTTTCCGCCTAAATCGATATCTATTTCGGCGGCATAACCGCTTCTACGTTCAAATCTTATCGGCATAATCGACCTCTTTTAATTATTTAATATTTATAAATTATCGTGAACGTCTTCTTTATGCCATCTTCTTCCTTCTATCATATAATAAAGCACCGGAATTACGACAAGCGTTAACGTGGTAGAAGCTAACATCCCAAAAATGAGCGCCCATGCCAGACCGTTCCATACGGGGTCGGTTACGAGTATAGCCGAACCGAATATAACGGCAAGAGCGGTTATTATAATGGGTCTTGCTCTCATAGCCCCCGCTTCGATTAAAGAATCCGTAATATTATTGCCTTCTTTTTTTCTGTCGTTGATAAATTCCAGTAAAAGCAGGGAGTTCCTTATAACGATGCCCGAAAGGGCTATCGCCCCTATCATGGAAGTAGCCGTAAAATAAACTCTTATTAAAGCGAATCCCGGCATTATGCCTATCATTTCAAGCGGAATCGCTCCCATAAGTATTAACGGAACGATGAAAGAACCGGTATATCCGACCAAAAGTATATAGATAAGAAGGATTGCTATTCCCATTGCCGCGCCGAGCTGCGCAAATACCTTCAGGGTAAGATGCCATTCCCCGCCCCATCTTATATGATAGCCGGCAGGAAGAGGATGCTTTAAGAAATGCAGAAAAGATCGGA
>JAJXXD010000134.1 GCA_021781285.1 bacterium
AAAACGGCGGCCGAAAAATTATTTTCTAAAGATATTCAAACGCTTTATGTTGTGGGAATGGGCGGTTCTTCACTCGGCGCGATATTTTTAAAAGAAGCGCTCGGCGGAATGTCCGGCGGCGTGAAAAAGGACAGGGGAATTAACGTTATCTTTTCGGAAAATATAGACCCGCTATATATAAAAAAAAATATAGACAGCATCGATATTAAAAAGACGGTATTCTGTTTTGTTACGAAATCCGCCGATACTATCGAGGTTGTGGCCCAGTTTTTTATTATTAAGGAATTACTTGAAAAGGCGGTTAAAGATTACAGGGACAATTTAATTTTTATCACCGATAAGCAAAGCGGATTTTTAAGGCGTTACGCCGACGAAAACGGCATAGCCGTTTTAGATATAGCCAAAAACGTAGGGGGAAGATATTCCATTACGACGGCCGGCACCCTTTTCCCCGCTTATATAATGGGGTTCGATATAGAAAAATTTCTGCGCGGCGCTATATCCTATAGAGACGATATACTGAACAAAGGGGTTTTTGAAAATAATCCGGTTTACACGATGGCCGCCGTTATATATCTTTTTTACGCAAAAAAGAACCGCAATATATTTGTTCCTTTTGTTTACAGCGATTATCTAAGGGAATTCTCAAGATGGTTCAGGCAGCTTTTTGCGGAAAGCCTAGGAAAAGACCTTGTTTCCCCTACGCCGGTTCCGGCAGTGGGGGCGACAGACCAGCATTCCCAGCTTCAGCTTTATATGCAGGGTCCGCAGGATAAGCTCATGGCATTTTTCTGCCTTAAAGATACGGGAAGCGATTTTACGGTTAATTCAAGCGGGTTTAAAGAATTCGATTATTTGGACAAGAAAAAATTGTCCGATATTCTCATGAATGAACTGAAGGGGGTAGAACTTGCCCTTGCTATAAATAAAAGACCGTCTTTCAGAATTACTTTAGATAAAATAGACGAATTCGGTATCGGCGAACTTTCCTTTATGTGTATGGAGGCGGTGGCGGTTCTCGGAATGCTCTTAAAAATTAACCCGTTTGACCAGCCCGGAGTGGAAAAAGGAAAGAAGTTCGCCTATCTGCTGATGGGGAGGAAAGACGGCTCTTTAACTAAAGAATCGGAGGAATTGGAAAGACTTAACGCAATACCCGATATGCCTTATTAATGCCTAATATTAAAAAAATCATAGTTATAGGCGGTGCGACCTGCTCCGGAAAAACTGAAATTTCGGTCGAACTGTCGAAACTTTTTCCCGTAGAAATAATAAATTTCGATTCGATGTGTTTTTACAGGTATTTCGATATCGGGACGGCAAAACCGGATAACGAAGCGAGGGCGGCGGTTAAACATCATCTTGTAGATATTAAAGACCCCGATGAAGAATATAATGCTCGGATGTTTTCCGAAGATGCGGCGGGACTAATCGAAGAAATAACATCAAAAGGAAAAATACCCCTTTTTACCGGAGGGACGGGGCTTTATATGAAGTCCTTAATTTACGGGCTTTCTCCGATTCCGGAAATAGATAAAGCCGTTTACAGGGAAAGGGCGGTCGAATTAATTAAAAAAATAGGAACTTCGGCGGCATATGAAAAGCTGAAAGAGTTCGACCCCGCATACGCCGTAAAAATATCCAGTTCCGACAGCCAGAGAATAGCAAGGGCTTACGAGGTGTATTCAGCCACAGGCAGACCTTTTTCTTATTATCTTAGCGAAAATCCTTTCGGCAGACCGCTGTATAATTATATATATTTTAACTTAAATCCTCCGAAAGATTATCTGAAATCGTGTATAATGGAAAGGACGCGGCTCATTATGGAAAAAGGTTTAGTGGATGAAACGGAAAGTATTTTAAACAAGGGATATAAAGCCGGTTTAAAACCGTTCAAGAGCATCGGATATAGAGAATCCTTAATGTATCTGAACAAAGAAATTAAGACGAAAAACGATTTATATTTAAAAATTGTTTCTTCCACCGTAAAATATGCAAAAAGGCAGTCCACGTTCTTTAAAAAGGCGGAAAATGCTATGGAGGTTAATTTTACGGATTTAAACAAAAAGCTCGCGTTTGCGGCAAAGACTATAGAAGGGTTTTTAAGATGACCCAGAGGGCACTGCTTATCGGCATAAATGCGCCTGCTTCGGACAGGGAGAAAAGCACGGATTCGTTAGAAGAGCTTGCGATGCTTTCCGAAACGGCGGGCGCGGAAAATGTTTTCAAAGTTCTAAAAAATATAAAAAAAATAGATCCGGCATATTATCTTTCTAAAGGTATGCTCGAAGACATAAAAGAGCGCGCCGTTTCGGAGAATGCGGATATCGTTATAATCGACGCCTCTCTGAGTCCAGCCCAAGAGAGGAACCTTTCGGAGTATTTGGATTTAAACGTTATCGACAGAACGAGGCTTATATTAGACATATTTGCCGTTCATGCAAGGACGGCGGAAAGCAGATATCAGGTCGAACTTGCTATGATTAATTATATGCTTCCGCGGCTTAAAGGTATAGGCATAATGCTTTCGAGGACCGGCGCAGGGATAGGGACGAGAGGTCCCGGCGAAACCAAGCTGGAAACCGACAGAAGAAAAATAAGACAGAGGATTGCCTATATAAAGGAAAAAATAAAGCTTTCCGAGAAAACAAGGCAGCTGCACAGATATAAAAGAGGCAGACAAGGGCTGCGCACCGCCGCTATCGTCGGCTATACCAATTCCGGAAAAACCACTCTCATGAAGAGATTAACCGGTAAAGGAGAAAAAGGGGAGGACAAGCTTTTTGCGACGCTAGGCACTAAGATGGCTTCTATTTACGACGCCGTCGGAAGAAAAAAGGTTATAATATCGGACACGGTAGGATTTATTCAAAACCTGCCGCTTTTTCTAGTAGAATCTTTTAAGGCTACCCTTGAGGAAACGGTTCATTCCGATTTATTGATACATGTTATAGATCCAGTTCAAAACGATGCGGCGGGCAAATATGAGGAAGTTATAAAAATACTGGACGAAATAGGAGTGGAAGACAAAAATATAATTACGGTTTTAAATAAAATAGACCTTTTGTCCGCAGAACAGGTTGATTTTTTATTGGTTAAATTTGAAATATTAACCGGAAAGCCGCCGGTTGCGGTATCCGCTAAAACAGGGGAAAACATAAACTTATTAAAAGAAAAGATATTCAAATCGTTAGAGTATCAAACAATATAAGGATAAATTAAAAATGAAAAAAATGACTCTATTATCGTTATTGCCGTTATTATGCTTATTATCATGCTTTTTTTCGGGCAAAGCGTCCGGCATGAACGTTAAGGCGGAAACTTATATAGTTATCCCCAAAAATAATAAAGGAGGCTTACAGTCTTTGGCAATTAAACGCGCAATCAGGCTCTCTTTAAAAAAAGCTGCAGAAAGCTTAACCGGCAAAAAGAAGTTTTTAAATAAAAGAGATAACCGCATTCTTGAACAGGAAATTTATTCTAAGGGTTTAAAATACGTGTATTCTTTTAAAATCATTAGGGCAAAAAAATACCTTAATCTTTATTATATCAATTTAATCGTTTATATAAGAAAAAATATTCTAGCGAGGAAATTAAAAAGTTTAGGGTTTAAAATTGCCAAAGACGGGATTAAAGCGGAAAAAATAAATTACAACGTTTATTACGTAAAATTTACGGGAAATTTCAGCTATTCCGATTCCAACAAGTTTCAGAAATTAATGCTCAAATATTCGCGGCATTTGCAAAACCTTTACGTATCGTCGTTTTCGGAAAATTTTGCCGAAATAAAAGTTTTATATTACGGCAGTATAATCAGGCTTTTTAAAAGAGTAAAACCCGTTATCGAAACATATTTAAAAGCAAAAATATACCCCGTTAAAAACAATACGATAATAGTCGATGTAAAATAAAAAGATTAAACCAGATGAAATATATTTCTTATAGAAGTAATCGCTACCGTATTTAAATAAAAATTAAATATGGAATAAAGAAAAATGCTTATAAAAAGCGGGATAAAAAAATATATATAAATATTCTTATCCCTTTCGTATAAAACCCCGAGCGCCAGAGATATAGGCGGCGCGCCTATAAACATCTGCCCTACGAAAAGCCCTATCACCGGACCGTATTTTGCGACATAATTATGAGCCTTTTTGCCCTTTTTAGAGGCAAGCATTCCGTGCACCCATTTTAGAGATTTTAGTTTTAGGCCGGCATAAAACAGTAAGGAGCATAACAATGTTTCGGAAACGGTTATCAGAATAATGCTGGCGTACGGGTTCAATCCGTTGTAAACGGCATATGCCGTAGATACGTATTTGCCTCCTATAAGGGGAGTTACGTTAATCGCCGTCATTACGATATATTTATAATAAAAAGGTTTTAGCATATTATATTTATTTTTCAAGATTAATTTGATATAATTATAACTATAAATCATATATTTATAAAGCATAAAATATTAAAATTCAAATAAAAAATGTATTATTTTACTCCCGCATCGGATATGTTTGAAACGGCTGATTCAATCTTTATATATATAGAACTTGCCGGAGTAAAAAAAGAAGATATAAACATCGAAATCGGCGAAAGAATAATAGAAATCAGCGGAGTGAAGCGCCGCGGCAAAGGGGCTGAGGAGTATAATTTTCAAAGAATGGAGAGACCTTTCGGTTTTTTTAAAAGAGCCTTCGATCTGCCCCGGACAATTAACGGGGATTCCATAGGCGCCTCTTTTAGCGAAGGGCTTTTAGAGATAATTATACCTAAAAAAACGAGAAATAACGGTTTCAGGTTTACAAGCATCGAAATTAAAGGTTAAAAAATTTTTTAAGGAAGGTAAAACTCATTATGTTTAATTTAGACTATTACGAAGATAAATTATCGGAAAGCGGATACAGGGTGCTGACAATATCCATAGAAGAATCAAAGAGAAGAAAACATTACTATCTGGGACTCGAGCATGTATTTTATGCTTTAACCTTAGTGGACGAAGACCTTTTGAACGAAATATTTACAGAATTAAAAATAGACAAAAGAAAGGTTATGAAACTTTTGAACGATTTTATGATGTCGTCCGAACAATATATAGGCGAAGGAATGAAAATTTCCCTCCAGACAAGAAATTTATTCAAGAGCGCTTACGATTACGCCCAGAGTTCGGGAAGAAATCTTATAGAATCTACCGATTTTTTAATGGTAATGTTTCAGGAGCCCAACTCTGCTCCCAACAGGGTTTTTAAAAGCCTGGGGGTAGATTCGGTGGTAATTGCCGATAAAATTTTTCAAAAGATGAGGGAAAGAAGAAACAGGAGCGACGAAAACAGAAGAAAATACGATTTGCCGTACACTTTAAGGCAGCATGCCATAAATTTAAGCAAACTGGCTATTATGGATAAACTTCCTTTAGTTTTTGGAAGAGAGGAAGAAATTACGAGGCTTATGGAGATATTATGCCATATAGACAGACCTAATTCCGCGGTAATAGTAGGCGAACCCGGCGTAGGAAAAACGGCTATCGTGGAAGGGCTTGCAAGAAAAATCGAACTCGAACCGTATAACGTTCCTCCGAGGCTCAGAAATAAAATCATAGTAAATCTTCAGATGAATTCATTAGTCGCGGGGACGGTCTTCAGGGGTATGTTCGAAGACAGGATGGAAAAAATAATAAACGAGCTGAAATCCAGAAAAAATATAATATTATTCGTCGATGAAGTCCACACGATTATCGGGGCCGGTTCGGCAATCGCCGTGCCGAGCGATGCGGCAAATATATTAAAATCTTCTCTTGCAAGGGGCGAAGTACAGATTATAGGAGCTACCACGCTTTCGGAATATAAAGAATTCATTGCGGAAGACGAGGCGCTGGCGCGCCGCTTCAGGCTCGTTAACGTTCAGGAGCCTACAGCGGAAGACACAAAAAGAATACTTTACGGGTTAAAAAGAAGGTTTGAAGATACTTACGGCGTCGAAATCGAAAACTCCGCTCTCGAGGAATCTATAAGGCTGTCCTCGCGTTATTCCAAATCGTTAAGGCTTCCCGATAAAGCTATAGGGTGGATAGACTCAGGCTGCGTAAAAGCCGAAATTTATAATGAAGACAGGGTGGTTAAAAAGGAAAATATTTATCAAGTTATCTCTCAAGAAACGGGTATGCCGGTAGATTTAATCAAGAGAGACGTATTGGAAAGATTTCAGGATATGGAGGACTTTTTTTCAAAAAGAATAGTCGGACAGAAAGATGCGGTTAATTCGCTTGCCAAACATTTAAGGCTTAATAAAGGCCCTCTTAAAGAAAATTTTAACAAGCCGGATGCCGTACTTCTTTTTTTGGGTCCGACAGGGGTGGGCAAGACCGAAACGGCAAAGGCTATGGCGG
>JAJXXD010000040.1 GCA_021781285.1 bacterium
ATATTCATCCCGCCTATAGGTATATCTCTTCTGAATAAATTTACGCCTTTTTGAAGCACATGGACATTCGTTTCCGATGCTCCGATTTTTATAATAGCCGTCAATTCGTCGAATTCTTCAGGATAATTAAAATTAAACATATTTTCCAGCGCTATGCAATCGACGTCCACGATATTGGGATTTAATCCGCATTGATGAATAAAATCCATTTGGTTCTCGATGATATCTTTCTTTCCGGCGACTATCATAATTAGATTGCTGCCCGCATCGTTAGGGGAATCGCCTAAAATTATATAGTCCAAGAATACCTCGTTCATATCGTAGGTAATATATCTTTGGGCCTCGTAATATATCGAAGAATCGATCTCCTTAGACTTCATTTTAGGCATTTCTATGGTTTTTATTATGACATGTTTGCACGGTATTCCTATAGCGACTTTTTTTTCGCCGATACCGAGTTTGGAAAAAGAGCTTTTCAGGTAGGATGCGGCAGACGCGCCGTCGTTTACGGTGCCCCCGCTGACCGCGCCGGCAGGCAGGTCTATTATGTCAAGCGCATCGATATAATATTTGCGTCCAGACTTGGATAGTTCAAGAACTTTAAGCGAGTTAGAACCTATATCGACTCCGACGCCCGTTTTTGAACCGATGCCTAATTTTAAAGCCATAATAGCCCCGTTAAAATTATACGTATATAGTAATTATCGGCTTTTTAAAACCCTACTTTAATTAAATTAATTATATAATATTATCAATAATATTATTAAGATAACCTCAATTAAACTGATTGTCAAGTTTTTTTTATTATTTTTTATAAAAATTATAATCTTTTTGATTTGATTTTAAATTCAAAAATCGTATAATGTTTCTAAAAAAAATTATAAATTATGAACAAAAATAAAATAATCGCATATTCTCTTTTTTCCGCTCTGCTTGTTCTTTTTATAATCAGGCTTATACTGATAACTAAAATAGACCTGATTCCCGAAGAAACATACTACTGGCAATGGTCGAGGCATCTGTCGCTTTCTTATTACGATATGTCGCCTATGATTGCTTATACTATAGCCCTTACGACGCTTTTCGGAAAATTAAATTCGCAGTTTTTCGTCAGGCTCGCCGCTCCCGCAATATCGTTATTGCTGTCTTTTTTTGTATTTGCCGCGTTAAAAAAAATAACGGGAAAGGTCCTGCTCTCGTTAATCTGGGCAGCGCTTCTGAATGCCATCCCCATCTTTAACGTCGGTTCGATACTGATAGTTTACGGAAATCTGCAGATGCTGTTTTTTTCTTTGACCGTCCTGCTTCTTCTATATTTGATTATTACGGGCAAAAATTATTACTGGTATTTGATCGGTATTTCTGCCGGATTTGCGCTATTAAGCAAATATACGGCGGTTTTCATTTACTTAATAGTTTTTATTTTCCTTCTTTTAAGCAAAAAACACCGAAAATATTTTTCCAGAAAAGAACCCTATCTGGCTTTTTTAATATCCATAGTTATATTCACCCCTGTAATAATATGGAATTATTTCAACGATTTCGTATCTTTCAGGCATCTTTTAACATTATCCGGCGGGTACGAAAACTTCGGCATTTTTTTATCCAACTTTTTTTTATTTATAATCTCTCAGGCGGGCATAATTTCCCCGTTCTTATTTATAATTATTATGGTCTCGGTATTTGCAGGCCTATATCTCGGCTTGAAAGAAAATAACGATATATATATTGCTCTTTCGACGGCTTCTTTGGTTCCTTTCTTATATTTTGTTTATCAATGCACCAAGACCATGGTTCAGCCTAACTGGCCGGTGTTTTTATATTTTCCGGCTTTTCTGCTTTCTTTCGTTTTATCCTTAAGGCTATATGCCGCCTTGAGAGCCGATAAGATAAAAAAAATTATGCTTTATTTTTACGGCTTATCTTTTTTTACCGGACTTGTTTTCTCTTTAATTATTTTTATTGCTCCTTATTATCCGGTTTTCAACCCCTTTATAAACGTTAAAATCAGCAAAAGCCCTTTAAGGGATATGCTCGGTTGGAAAGAAATGGGGGCGCAAGTCGATAAAATTCTATCGGCTCATAAAAAAGACGACCTTCTTATAGCCGCAAGAAGATTTCAGACGGCAAGCGAACTTGCTTACTATGTTAAAGGGAAACCGCAGACGTATTCTTTTAATTATTTTATAAGAGACAATGAATATTCGCTATGGAATGATTTTAAAGATAAAAAGGGGCGCAACTTTCTTTATGTAATAAATACAAAATACGGCGGCAGACTAGAAAAAAGTTTATGCCGTAATTTTTCAAGCTGCTCTTTCGTGAAAAAAATCAGCATAAAAAGTAAATACGGCCAAACTATAAGGACTATCAAAATTTATATATTAAAGGATTTTTTATATAAAGACAAATTTATGTTTAAAAAATTCTCCTCTAAGGAATTCTGACCCTAAAACCCTTTTTCTTTCAGCGCTTTGAGCGGATCCGAAATCATATCGCCGAATTCGGCTTCCTTTTTTGAAAAACCGAAAGCTAAAGCCATTAGTTGCGTAAGATAAACTATGGGAAGTTCGGAATCTTTTCCGAACTTCTCGACTATTTTAGGCTGGTTGACGTCTAACGCTCCTGCGCATTTAGGGCATATCAGCGCAATAACGTCCGCCCCCGCTTTTTTTGCCTTAGAAATAGTCTGGGAACACAGGGTAAAAGAAGTTTCCTCGTCTTGAATCAAATTTCTGCCGCCGCAGCACTGCACTTCGTTTCCGTAAAAAACGGTTTCCGCGCCTATCGCTTCCAAAAAATCATGCATAAAACGGGGTCTTTCGGAATTGTCCATCTGCGGCTTTTTATCCGTAAAAGTGTACATCGACGGCCTTGAATAAAGACATCCGTAATAAGGCGCAACCTTGAGACCCGTTAATGGTTTAACGGTATTTCTTTTTACCTCGTCCACGCCTTTCTCATTATATAAAAATTCTAAAATGTGCCTTGCTTCACCGTCAGGGATATATTCTTCTCCGAATTCGCCTGCTTCTTTAAATATCGCATTAACGGTTTCAAGTTCGTTTTTATTTTCCCTGACCCTCGCAATCGACCTTCTGAACTCATGGTAACAAACCGAACATGCCATAACTAAATTTTTCGAGCCGAGCCTGTTTTTGGCAAGCATCATATTTCGGAGAGGCATATACATCGACGCCGCCCCTTTGGATTTCATTTCCCCTATTCCGCAGCAATTATAATCCGGTATCTCGACAAGTTCTACGCCCATCTTTTTTGAAACTAATTTGGAACTATTGTTATATGCTCTGTCGATAGTCAATAGAGCGCATCCCGGATAGTATGCCGCCTGATTTTCGCTTAATTTATCCATCTAAACCCCCGTCATTATTCAATAAATTTCACCTTAATCCTTACTGATTTTCTGTCTTTTATGCCTCGCTGTTTTCAATGGTATTTAGATTTTTTAAATAATTTCCCATCGCTTCTTTAGAACTGTTCCAGTTATGAGGCTTCCCCAGCCTTAATATCGAAAAAGCCCTGCCGTCTTTAGCCATTTTAAAAATGGCGTCTCTTTCGATTTTTCCTAACAGTTCCTTTGTTCTTCCGGTTTTTTGCATTGCGGACGTATGGAGTTTTGCCAGATCCAGCCTTCCGTGTCCTAAAATCATATCGTCGTATATTTTTTTAACGTCTTCGTCAACTTTTAATTTGCTTTGGACTTCTTCGGGAAAATATTTTTTAATTACAAGTCCGAGCGCTTCCATCATTTCTGCCGGATTTACCTGCTTCGGGCATCTCTGCGAACATTTATAGCATCCCACGCATCTCCATGCAACGTCTATATATTTTTTTAATTCCTTTAAGTTGCCCAACTGCATCATATAGATAAATGCTCTCGGATTAAACCTTCTGTATAAAGGCGTCACGGTACAGCTTGCCGTGCACATTCCGCACTGCCAACACCTGTTTATCCTTGAACCGACTACGGTGTCCTTAACCTCGCGGAAAAAACTCCTGTCGAACTCGGAATCTACTCTTGAAAGAATAAAAGTATTCCACCTGCCGGAAACATCCACGCCGTCTATGACTAAATTCTTTTCCTCTTTAATGCTGTCGTCTTCTATAAGATGCCTTGCTATAATATGTTCGCCTTTTTCGGCAACCGGTCTCTGTTCCTGTTTTTTCAAGGCCATAAATCCCTCCAAGTTTCAATAAAAAAATTATCCCGCCTTTTCCATTCCGCGCATCTCTAACTTTTCAATTCCCAACAGTTTTTTCATTAAAGTAAATCCTTCGGGAACGCCGATAGATAAAGATTTAGATTCCGCATATACCATTTTATAAACGTAATCCGAATACATATAGCTCAAAAGAATATCGGCTCCGTAAGGGCGTTTTAAATTAAGCCCGTTTTTACCGGACAGTTCGTATAAATAATCGATTTCGTCCTTCATTTCTCTTATGCTGAAGGGCATAATATAAGGATTCCCGTCCCACGTCCTTTTTAAAAAATCCGCCGTGTAAGGCAGGCATCCCGTTCCGTTATCCTGCCTGTAAACCCATGACGTCCACAAAACATTCTTCTCAGGTTCGTAAAAATGCAAAAGTTCTAAAGCTATATCTCGTTTAACTATAACGTCTTCATAGGAAAATGCTTCTAAAAAACGTCCGGTTCTAATTTCGGCGGATTTTTTAGAATCTGCCATGATGCCGAACGCATTATTAAGGGTTTCGACGCTTACGGTGTTTAAAATCTTTTCCTTATGCCTTCTTATAGAAAAAATTAAAGACAATATTTCGTCGAATCCGTCTTTTTCTAATTTGCCGCCCGTTTTTATTATATCCGATATACCCGATAAAAATTCCTTTATAATTTCGGTTTTAATGTCCAAAAGACCGTTAAAAAGCTCTATTTTTTCAACCGGCAAATTTTCTCTGACGATTTCGAAAAATTTTTCTTCGTATCTTTTATCTATTTTATTATTTTTTAAAATATACGGCATTTTACCTGTTTTTTACGGCATACGTATAAGCGTTCATAGCGGCGGCTGCGCCTTCGGTAATAGAATCCGAAATGGCCTTCGGTCCCGTGCATGCGCCTGCCAGAAAAATTCCCGCCTTATTCGATTTAAACGGCGACAGCGTAATGTTTTCCGGCTTCAAAAACCCATGTTCGTCAAGCTCGATGCCGAGTTTTTTTGATATTTCGGGCGACTGCGACCCCCCTTCCATACCCGAAGCCAGAACTACCATATCGAACGGGATTTCGAATGGTCCTCTCAAGAGCGTATCTTCGCCTTTGCATACCACGGTATTATCCGGTCCCGATGTAATTTCGGCGATTCTGCCTTTAACTATCTGCACGTCGTGCTCTTCCATAGCCTGCCAGTATAAATCCTCGAAAAAACCGTAAGTCCTTATGTCCATATAAAATATATATACTTCGCAGTCCGGAAAATGCTCTCTTAGTTCGATAGCCTGCTTTACCGAAACCGTACAGCAGACTCTCGAACAGTATTGGTTTCCGACATGCCTGTCCCTCGAACCGACGCATAATATAAAAGCCACGTTTTTAGGAGGCTGTCCATTGGACGGTCTTACGAAATTATTCTCTCCCATCATTCTTTCGAGGTCTTTTATATCTATAACGTCGTCGAACAGTTGATAAGAATATTTTGCATCCCTTGCCGGATCGAAATGTTCGAAGCCTGTAGCCACGATAACCGAATCGAATGTTTTTGTTTCGCTTCCTTCCGCCGATTTTATAGTCGCGTCGAATTTTTTTCCGTTTTCTTTAAAATCCGAAACTTCGGAAGAATAATAGACTTTAATATTGCCGCCGGATTCTGTTTTTTTAATTAACTCCCCTATCACGTTATCCGCAGGCTGCATATCGGGAAACAAAAATTTATATTTGAATTTTTTCGGATTGCCGCCGATAAACGAATCTCTTTCCACCAAAGCTACGTTGACGCCTAATTCGGAAAGCATTGTCGCCGCATTTAAACCCGCCGGACCTCCGCCGACCACTAAAATATTTTCCGCCATATAAAATCCTCCAAATAAATTTCTTACCGTGATTTAATGAATTATTAATTAATTTCTATAAATTTTTAGGATACTCATATAAGTTTACCGTCTTGCCGCCTGCTTTAAGCTCTTCCAAATAAGCGTTATATTCTTCTTCCGATTTTTTCCAGTCTATCCCTATCTTTTCGCATAACGGTCTCCAATCGGTGGTATGCCATTGAAGCTGGACTATTTTAAAAACGTCCGCGCCGCAGGCTAATGCTGCAA
>JAJXXD010000184.1 GCA_021781285.1 bacterium
TAAAATTTAAAGCGGGAAATCATAGATTTTCTACCAATCTTCTTACCGTGTTATCTTATGTAAATTATTTGCGAAAAAGCGGATACGATATTAAATTAAAAGTCTTAAATAAAAAGTCTTTATTAATAAAATCCAAAGATATAATAATTACTCTTAATAAAATTTCCAATATAGGCGTTGCGTTCTCATTATTAAGAACATTTAGGGCTTTTCCGTCGGAACTTAAGAAAATATCCATAAAATCAGGAAAAGATACAGGCATCCGTATCGTTATTAACGAGAGGTTAATCGGCTTAACTTGAAGAGGGTGAAATAAATATGCAGGGCAAAAATTTTATAAATATTTTTAAAAAAACATCAAAATGGATTGCATTTTTTCTTTTTGGCGGTTTTTTATTTATTCTTGCATTAAATCGGTTGGGCATGGGATTCAGAAATAAAACGATTCCGGATTACGGAGTAAAAAATAAAAAAACTTTTGACCTCGTTTTGAAACCCGAAAAAAAATCTTCAAAAAATAATCTAAAAGATATTTTTAATATTCCCGACAAAAAATATAAAAAATTTAACCGGCTGTTTATTTCTAAAGGATTAGCGCGCGGCGGAGCGGACGGTTCTCTTGGCAGCGGTAGGCCCGGCGGCGAAAATTTACCAAATTTTATTAAAAGGCTAAAGTTCAAAGGGTTTTCGAAGAAGAACTCCGCTCCTCCGTCTTTAATATTTATAAGCGGTAAAACCGCCCTTTTGAAAGCAGGCGGGAGAAGTTATTATGTCCGTGCCGGAGAAAGCATTAAAGGAATGTTTATATTGAAAATCGGTTTAACGGGGGTTAGATATTCGGATAAGGGAAGAATAAAATATTTAAATTTTTAGAGTTTAAATATTAATAAATCAACGGTGTATCTTATTTTTCAGCATAATTGCAGGAATTATGCCTATAAGACATATTGCGCCGGCGACTACAAATACGTCATCGTAGGATTGAACCGTAGCGAACATTTTAGTAATACTGTCTATAATTCCTAAGCCGGGATTAATCCTCGCCGAGTTGGCTATAACCCCCGTATTTGCTTTGAACAGCCCGCTGTTATTAAAAAAAGACTTTGTTTTAAGGAAAGCAAAATTTCTATCGTTAATTTTATCTCCGTATCTTGTAAGATAGTAAACTTTTTTGGTTGCAAGATAATTTGCGAAGTAAGCGATTCCGAAGCCGGAAGCAAGTCTCATCGTAACAGGCAAAAGACCTGAAGCCTCGGGTATTTGCTCCCTCTTGACCGAATTAAGCCCCGTGCTCATAATCGGCGAATATAACATTCCAAGCCCTATTCCCCTGATAATCGACGGATATATTATATCGTACAGGCTTGATTGCACGGATAAATTCCAGTATAAAAATAGGGATACGGCAGTTAAAGCCATGCCGAATACTATAAAATACTTCGGTCCCCATCTGTCCGCTCCTCTGCCGAAAATAGGCGCCGATAAAGCAACGGCGACCGCCGAAGGCATCATAATAAGACCGGTTGTGTATGGGGTGTAGTTCATAATATTTTCAAGATAAACCGGCATTATGAACAGAGAGCCGAAAAGAGCTATAGCCCTGACGGCATTAATCGATGTGATAAGAGTAAAATTGTAATTTTCAAAGATTTTAAAGTCTATCAGCGGATGGGAAATGAAGGGTTCAAATAAAAAAAACATAATAAAACCGGCGGCGCTTAAAAGTTCGCAAATATGAATATAGCTTGAATCCCAGCCTTTATTCTGGCCTTCGTTAAATGCGACGAGGATAAAAGAAATAGCCATTGCAAAAAACATAAATCCCAAGAAGTCGAAATTTGCCTTAAAATATTGCGATTTGTGGTCGTCTTCCATAATTATTATTATTCCTATAAGCGTTATAACGGCTATCGGAGCGTTCACGAAAAAAACCCATCTCCATGTTAAATGGTCGGTAATCCAACCGCCTAACGTGGGACCTATCGCGGGCGCCGCCATTGCGCCTATCCCCCAAATTCCCATAGCCTTACCTCTTTCGCCCGGCTCAAAGACCTTGCCGAGGAGGGCGAGTCCCAATGGGGCTATGCCTCCGCCGGATAATCCCTGAATAATCCGAAAAAATATAAGCATATTTATAGAAGTTGCAAAACCGCAGGCGATAGACGATACCGTAAAAAATATAATACTAAGTATTATCGGGATTTTAAGTCCTATTTTTCTAATAATAAACGTTATAGGCATTATTATTATCGCGGTTGCGACGTTATAAGCAATCATAATCCAGTCAACTTCTTCAAGATCGACCCCGAGGCTTGACATGATTTTAGGTATAGCAATGGTTACTATGCTCATATCGAGCATTACCATAAAGAAGAAGGCTACCAGCAGAATTAATATAAGGTTCTTATATTCCTTAGAATACATATGGATAGTTTTTAGGAAATTTATTTATGAAATAGATAAATTTTATCATAAAATGACCGAAAAGTCATTTGAATACGCAATAAATAAATTCTAAATAAACGTAAATTCGACGCTGTTTATGGAAATTAACTCTAAAAGCGAGATTATGTTGGAATAATAAATAACCTGATTTCCGGAATCTTTGATACCGGTTTTGTTTTCATGAGTTATATTCAGAAAAAATTCATTCATTATTTTATTACCTAAAGATACAATTTTGGATAACTCCGCCGCCGTTTTGTTCTTTATTTTTTCGTCTCCGCCCGATTGCATAAAAAATATATCGATATTTTCCTTAAAAAAAGAGCTTAAGGCAAGGCAAAATTCCGGAATATACGCCTGTTTTTTAAATGCCGGATATTTATAAAGTTCATTGATATTATTTTTTATCAGTTCGATGCTGTTGTGAATATCTTGTAAATGGCCGGTGAATTTTATTATACGCGTGACCCCTTCGACAAAATTTTTGTAATCCGAATTTTCTTTTTTGCATAATAATTTAAGGGATGATAAATTTATGTTTTTTGAAGGGGATAACGTTTGCCGGACGAGCTCGTTAATTTCTTTGTATAATACGCCATCCCCGGTTTTATTTTTAGTTATACCGTCGAGGCTGTTATTATACTGTTTATAATTATTAGCTATAAGTTCATTAAGAATCTCTTCAAGATTTTGTTCTACGATATTTGAAAATTCTATCGCTTTAGAATTTAATAAATTTAGTTCGACGGTTTTTTTATATTTTTTTCTCATGTATATATTATATAATATATAATATATATTTATGCATTTGTCATAATTGATTTAATGCAATAGTTTAATCCTATTATTATATTATTTGCGTGTCCGTAGCTCATCCGGATAGAGCGCAGGACTCCGACTCCTGAGGCGGCGGGTTCGAATCCCGCCGGACACACCAGTAAAATTCCGCAGGGTTTTAAGTTTTTGTAAGGTGCAAAAGTAAATTAGACCCTACAAAATATATTTAGACCTTACAAAAGTAAATTAGACCGATTTATAGGGGCAATGTTTTAAAATTAACGCTGTAGTCGGAGTCAGCTTTTTTCGGGTTAAAAATATATGTCGAAAGTAAGCGACTTCAAATTGTCCAAATTGGGCAACGATGTATACAAAGACGTAAAATTCAGACTTCACTTTATAACCGATATATCGACTAAACCGGGCGAAAATTATTATAATGCGATATTCAAAAGCATAAAAGCAAGAGCCGATTTTGATATACAAGAAAAAATATATCCGGAATTATTAAATTATTACGTTATTGGTAATATTTATCAACAGGGCGAAAGAATCGACAAAAGTAAATATTTAGAACTCCTGCGTATTAAATTCCCGCTTTTAGACGGTAAAATATTAAAAATTAAAGAAATAAACGAAATAACCAATCATAGTATCGTTAATAACAACCAAAGATCTAAACGGTCGATAGAAAATCAATACGCCTATTTAGGCAGGCTTGACGGATATTACGTTATAATCCCCTGCCACGTTATAGGTTTAGCTTTTTATTTCACATCAACCACAATGCGCGAAAGAATATTCGATTCCAAGATACAGTCATTATATCACGAAACCGGAATAGATAAAGAGAAAGGATACCCTTATGTTCTTTTAAAGACCGGCGTTCCCGACAGCGACGCCGCATTTATTTATTTTTACGCTAATAACAAATATGCAAGCCTTAAATGGCATTCTATTAGAAATAATATGTATGCGGAAAAGAAATCCTTAGAAGCTAATAAGCGTTTTAACAGTTTGGTCCCATTAAAAATAGACTTTCCTATGCAGGGAAGTTTTTATATGGATGTGTTGGCATTGAAAGACGAATCAAGCAAAAGAATTTTCGTTTATAAAATTCTAAATGCCGAGTCTTTAGTATATAATTACGAAAAAATAATAATCAGAAGATATAGACATAAAGGTATTGAAGAAAATATACGGGATGTCCCACAAAATATTGTTTATAGGACAAAAACCAAAGAAACAGGCATAATATCAAACGAAGCGCCTTCCTATAAAAACTCTACAAAAATAATCGAGGACGACGATGATGATTTTTTCGGTATCGAGAAAATTAAGGAAATTATTAATAAAGACGATAATGAATTATTAGATAAGGAGAAGGGCAATATAAACTTTGTTTCCGGCAAAGAGGCAAAGGATTTAAGCTTTAGCCAACTGAGGGACGGCAGAAATTCCAATATAAGACCTGCCGAGACCAAGAAAGCTGAACAGGATTACTTTTCGCTGGAAGATTTTAAGGAACTTGTAAAAACGTTTAAAGAAAAGTATGACGAGTTTATAGAAAAGGACAGCTTTATTATCTCCGAGCAGACTAAATTGCCTATAAGGAAAGGCAAAAAGCGTTTAAATAACAAAGAGGGTTACGACGGCAGGAATATAAGAGAGTATATTACGACAAGGTTTGTTTTTACCGGCGACGGTGTGGGTAAAAACGTATTATTGATAGAGCTTGACCAGAAATATTCAGACAAAGGATTTTCGACATATATACTGATTGGCGAAAATATAATTACCGCCATGCAAGAAATGGATTTTTTGAGGAGATATTTGCTAAATGTGAATTTAGATAACATCGAAAATTATTTCAAAATACAGGATATAATATTTATAAGAAAAAAGCATCCGGATAAAAATAATAAAAACAAAAGTTTTAGGGCGTGGTGCGAGGATTTATTTAAGAAATTAAAATAAAAGATAAGGAGAAGAGCATAATGTCTATAAGTAATATAAACATAGAAAAAATTATTGCTCATGAAGTAATTCGGGCATCCGAACTCAACACTAAAACCCCGATATATAATAATAGCCTTATAAATCTTAACGAATCTGGTAAAGAACTTGTAATTGATAGGATTATAGATATCATTTCTCCCGGAAGTCATTGCATCGATTTAGTTGCCGGTAATTTAAATCAAGGTGGTCCTTTTAATATTATTACAAATATGCTGGACTATGATATTCCAGTTTTCATAAGGGCTTCTCAAGGATTAGCTAAATCTCTTTCCCAGTCTCAAACTGCGGGATCAATTAAAGCTGGCTCCGCTATTTTTATTAAAGGAAATGCCTATGATAACGGAATACATTCTCGTTTTATTGCTATTATAAAAGCCGATTCAGATAAAGGATTATCTCGGGAAATCGATAATAATCAAATAACGCTGAAATATGTAAACGATATATTACTTGGAGATTCTTCTCGCTTGATAAAAATAGCCCTGTTTATAGAAAATAATCCGCCAAATCAACCGATAAACTTAGGGCAAATTAGAAATACTGACGATTTTACTATTAAGGTTTATGACCATTTAATGCAAAATTCTACCGCCGGAAATGCCTCGCAATATTTTTATAGCACGTTTTTAAAATGTAAAATTGCCGAAAATGCGGCGAGAAAGACGATGGAATTTTACGAAATAACCCGTGAATTTATAAATAATATGGATATAGAACAGGACCAAAAAGTAGAATATTATTATGATTTAATTTCGTACTTACGCAGTAATGATTCTTCTATTATCGAACCCGCAACATTTGCCAGAGGGTTTCTTCCCGATGTCCAACAGGATAATTTTTTAGAACAATGCGAAAGATCGGGATTAACGGGTTCAATTTCAAAAGATACCCGATTAATTAAAGGTAAATTAGGCAGACAATCCTTAAAATTCACATCTAAAGTAACGATTATTGCACCGCCGGAAGTATTTAACAGTGCGGTTCAAGTTACGGGTCCCGCTGGTGAAGACGGCTGGACAACGATAAAAATTAAAGGCGAAATTGAACCCATAAAATAATTATGCAAGAGATTGAGTTAAGAAAAAAATTTGAAAATAAACGCCTTAAACTTAAAATATTTGGCAAATGGATTAAAAAAAATATTTACAAAGAATTAATTAAGGGGTGTAAAACAGAAAATGCCTTAAAAAAAATCTTACAAATACCCCTCTCTATTAGAGTTAAAGAAACGAGTTCGTTTATCGAGAAAGCTTTATATAGAAACAAAAAGTATAAAAATCCTTTATTGGAAATTACCGATCAGATCGGGATAAGGTTCGTCGTATTATTAGTAGATGATATTAGCCGCATTGAAAATATAATTAAAAATATGGTAAAATTAAATTGTGAAAAGTGTAAAGACTTTGAGCAGGAAAAAATAGATAATCCAGACCATTTTACTTATCAATCCGTCCACTATATTGCTAGACCAAAAGAAAAAATTAAAATTAATGGGAATATTTTCGATGATAAATTATCATTCGAAATTCAAATCAGAACAATACTTCAGCATGCTTACGCAGAAATGTCGCATGTCAGTGATTATAAACCGTCTATCTCGTTATCCGAAAATGATAAAAAGCGTATAAAAAGATTATTGGCAAAAGGTTCTGCTTTAGTGGAAATTACGGACGATACTTTTGAAGATATACAAAAAATGTTGACCGAAAACTGCAAACATATCGACGAGTTATTGGAAAAATCTACAGAAATATATAAAAATATTACTGGAGAAGAGGCGAATACAAATACAAAGCTCGGTCATATAATTTCTAACGCATATATTGATTTATTAAAAGATTTTAAAATATCGGACATACAAGATTGGGCGGAAAAAAATTATTATATCGGCAAAGCAATTAAAGAAAAAAGAACTGAATCTATATTATATCAAGATTCGGTGTCCATTCTTTTGTGTTTGCTTATTTCTAAAAGTAGGATTACCGTTCCTAAGCTATGGCCCGAAGATTTGAGCTATTTGGAAGATTTTTATAAAACAATTGGATATTCAACTCAGGATTTGTTTTAATATACATTAGGTAATATTAATAAAATAAATTGGGAGCAGAGAGGTTTATGAATCCAACTGATAACGAGAATAATGAATATCTGTATTTTTTATCTTGTATTTACGATATTTTTGACAATGAAAACTATATAGAAAATTATGAGACATATAGTAATAGAAATATAGAGGGAGATAGAGTATTTATTGCACTCGAAAAAGTAACAGAAAAACCTAACGAAAGTGAAACTACATTTGAAACAAGGGAATTTCCGGTAAGCGAAATTAGAGGATTAAATGAAGGAGATTTTGTTTATTTTAAAAATAATATCTTAGAGAATGCTAATAATAACCTCAGAGCGAAGAAAGAGAGGTATATAAATAATATATATCGCGGTAGGATTATTAAAAAATACAAAAAAGATATCTTTAAAAGTACAGAAATAAAAGTAGAAGGACTTTTTTCATATCATATTAACGTTGGGCATGGAAACTGCTCTATAATAGTTATAAAAGAACAAAATCAGGTAAGACCTTCGATATGGATGGTAGACTGTTCTAAAAAAGATTTTACTGATGGAAGATCTTATTTAGATAATATAAATTCCTGTATTAATTTCATAATAAATAAGCATAATATAGAAAGTTTTAGACTGGATAAATTTTTTCTTACCCATACTCATTACGATCATTACTCAGGGATAATAGAACTTTTAAATCTAAAGTATATTGATAACAACACTGAAGTTTGGATTAATGCGAATTATGGACACGCTTCTCCTTATTACAATAAAATTAATAAAGGATTATCATCACTTTCCCAATTTATAGAGCCGGTAGAGACTAACTCAACAAATGCCATCAAAATTATGCATCCGAAAAGGACAGTCGTAAAATCCCAAGCATCGGCTAGAAACTATACTAATCCTTTAGTTGAAAGCAAGATAAATAATTCTTCAATTGTCTATAAATTTAATTTTATAGCGAATCTTAATGAAAGAATTAGTATTTTGTTTCCAGGAGATATAGAAACGAAAGGATGGGATAGAATAAATAAATGCTATCCCCATCTTGATGACACCAACTATTATTGCATTTCTCATCACGGTAGTATAAATGGGCACATAAGGGCATTATGTACTTATAATGGTAATTATCCTAATATATATTTAAGCCAATGTTCACAAAATGCAAATTATGCGATTCTTATGGGTCGAAATAACGCGTTTAGAGGAATTTACAGCAATAAAGTAATATATGATTTTTCAAAAAAACTTTTAAAAAGTGAAAATGATTTAAATGGGAATCAATGCAAGTTTTTAGAAATTGATTTAATAAATAATAATTTTAGGCATATTTGAAAAGAAAGGAATCATTTTTGTACAAACAAATAATCTCAATTGTTAGCAGATAACAACAAAAAGACAAGACTAAAATAAGCTACTCATAGAGTAAAGACTTGAAGTGGCTTAATTATAAAAAAGTGGGGATAAAGATGATATTGGTCACAGGTGCTACTGGAGCTATCGGGAGCTTGCTCGTCCAGCAGCTAATTCAGGCAGGCATGCCGGTTCGCGTGTTTACGCGCAATCCAGAAAAGGCGGCCAAGTTCGGTAGTGCGGTGGAGGTTTTTGTCGGCAATCTCGACGATGAAAACTCATTGGTTCATGCAATGCAGGGTGTAGAGCGGTTTTTCTTGATTACGAGCAGTACACAGCAGGACAAGAATGCACTGGAGGCCGCAAAGCAGACAGGCGCATCCCATGTGGTTAAAATCTCAACCCAGGAGGCCGGTTGGACTCCTGTGGAAGGCCACGGACACTGGCATAAAGAACGCGAAGATTTGATCCGTGCGTCTGGCATTGCAAGCACAATCCTGCGCCCCACCATGTATATGAACTTCGCGCTTTCATGGATTTCCAGCATTAGGGCTGAAAACACGATTTATGTGGCTGGCGGGAACGGAAAACTGGCCCCGATCGATCCATGGGACGTAGCATCGGTGGCTAAGGCAGCTTTAACGGAGGATGGATATAAAAACCTCGCTTACGAATTAACTGGTCCCGAGCTTCTGACATTTGGAGATATGGCTGAGGTTATCTCAAAGACTACTGGTCAAACGGTCCGACGAGTTGAGATATCCGAATCGAAACAGGGCGAAATTTTCGCAAAAATGGGACTGCCGAAACATACAGTGGATGGCTTAGTAGAAACGTTTCGGCTAATTCAAAGGGGAAGATTCTCATATACCACCAAAGATGTTGAAATTTCCACTGGAAGCAAGCCCCATACTTTTAAAATGTGGATGCAGGAACATTTGAAGGCATTCCAATAATTAGAACCTCTACTATAAAATATTCAAAGTATTTCTCTTATAATAGACGACTGGGGCATTAATCTATTGAAAGAAACGCAAAGAAGGGACCTCCTTGAAATCTTCGAGGACAGGCTTATATCTCAAAATAGAACTTCCATTCCCAAATCATGACCTAAAATTCTAGTTATTTAAAAGATTTTATATTTGCCAAATACAACGGAGGTAGTATTAATGAAAAAGATAAATACGGTAATACATTTTTAAAATCTGTGTTAAAATCATAATTTTTACTTTTTTCGGAATTTATTATATACTATCTTAAATTTATAAATTAATTTTTCATATAACCTGTGGAGGTGAAAAGAATGTATTTTCCGTTTATAAGAGGTAAGCAATTCGATTTAATTGCTTTAAAAGAATCAACAAACACTATTATTGAAAATGGAAAAATTTTACCTATTATAGAACCGGTAAATTTAAAAAACTATGTGCTAAGAAGTTTTGAAAGATTTATAGAAACTAATATGCCTTTTATATTAATAATTAATCCTACCGAAGGTTCTTTAATCAATCGCAGGGATTCCATTAAAACTGAGATTATAGAAAATATTATAGACGAATATGATAATTTTTATGTAGGTTTTATAATTACTTCTAGGAGCACAATAAAAGATGTTACGGATTTTCTTGAAGAATATAGTAATAACAAAGTTTGTTTTATACACTATACCCCATTTCAAAATGTCGATAATTTAATTAATAAGATAAATGAATATAATAATATTGTATATCAAATATTTTATGATGGCCATTTGAACGCGGGCTATATTTCGAGATTTGTGGATAATAATAAAGTATTACTAAAAGATGAATTTAGTAAAGAAAATAGAAATGCGGATTATACCCAGGAAGAATATTATTCAAACCTTTATAAAGAATACAGAAATAGAGGATTTATAGGATTTGGAGATTTTTCAATAATAGGGGATTATTATATCGAGAGTGCCGGTCCTGCCAATGCTGTAGCAATTCATTATACTTATATTAATGAGCAGGATGATGATAATCTTTGGATTAAACATTTTGTTTCAGACGACACAGAAGGGCCAGAAAATATACTAGGGAAGTTTTCCCAGGCATTAGGCAAGTATGTTAATTTTTTAAATGGATATACCCCTGGGCATGCTGAACAATGCTCTGGATGCAGCGATTTTTTAGATCTTTATGGGCGAAGCCATTTTCCTGGATTAGCAAGTGTAAAGAAAATATCTTTAAAGCACCACATAAAATTAATTTCTGAATTAATCTCTTAACGAAAGGCAGGGCGCATAAGAATATTTTCTAAATACGATATTTTGGCTTTAGATAAATTATAGTTTAAACAAAACATCTTTAATGAATCCGGCACTATTTTAATGAGATTATCAATTTTATTAGTGTTCCTAGCTTTTAATACTTTTACCATTTCATCATGAGCTATAGCCGGTTCCAACTGACAAAAAATTTTTTTACATGCGTTAAAAATCATCGTGTTAGGAACATTTGGTATATAGCCAAATGTTCCTTTGATTATATGTTTATACTCCAATAGTCTTAATGAATTAAAAATGCAACAAGGATCCACCTTATTTTTATTAGAAGCCGCAGGCCGTTTTTCTACTAAAATAGATTGATCAGAAAGAGAAATTATCCCTATGTTGTTATCTATGTTTTCTTCGATTTTCTTAATAAACTTTTCATGAGAAACGATATAAATCCTATCAAACATTTTTTTATAAGCATCAATTTGCGAAGGGAGTCTATTTAAAGAGTCTAATTCTGTTTTTATCTCATAAACGCAACTAGTTCCATTTAAAAGGACAATATCTGCTTTTGACCTATCTACTCTAAATTCACTAATAATTGTTGATGTTTTAATGGAGTGTCTATCTTTTAATATTCTATTAACGATAGCATTTTTATAAATATATTCTGAACGATAATTAGAAAATAAAAAAGAATAAATATCATCAAGTAAATTTATTAAGGATATATTTTTATCTATTAAATTAATATATCCAGACCTTTTGAGTATGCTTAAAAGTCTATTTCTGTGCCCATTTTCTGCTATTAATTTTAAAAATGTTGAACTAAATAGGCTAGATAGCTGCTTGTAATAAATAGAATCAATCATAATATTTATCTTTCTTTATATATCCCTACCTTCACTTATTACAGCGCCAGTTGTATTTTCAAGAAGCATTTCCAATTTTTCCATTTCTTTTAATAGTATTTTATTAGCCAGAGCTCTTTGTTGCTCAGCTTTTCTAACCTTATCAGCGATATTTTTTTCTTTTTCAGCTTCCAACCGTGGGATAGGAATTGTGCCAACAAATTGAGGTGAGATATGATCTACAACCGAGGCATAAATACCTTTCTCCATTAATACTTTTCCTATTTTGTCGGATGCGAGATATGCATAAACATAATATGGATCAATTAAATTTTTATCTATCACCACCCTTATTACATGTTCTGAAATCATTGTTCCTGCCATAATATCGTTTACTATAACAACGCGTCCGGTTGAACCGCTGCGTGTAATCAATATCCAGTCTTTTTCCACAATGTGGTTTTTAGCTGGTTCATAATCTATAGGCTGAAACTTTAAGTCAAAAGGACGTATTTGTAAAATTTGTGACCCCGAATAGAAAGGAATGCTTATATCGCTTCTTGGTACATAATTTCTCTTATGTCTGCTTGGATAAAAAATACCTCCTTTAATAACTAAATCGCTAAGGTTAACTATTTCAGTGATTTCGCCACCAACGGAGTCCATTAACTTTTTGGCAAGTTCATTTTTATTGGGGTCGTGAAACCATGCGTCAAGCCTGTTTGTCTTTTCTTTTCTAATTTGGGATGAATTGACTATAAAACAACTGGGAGTTTTAGAATTGACTTTATTTCCTTTTAGAAAGTTTTGCCACTGCTCAAAAATATTGGGAAGATCGTTC
The DNA here is from genome assembly GCA_021781285.1 of bacterium. Lineage (GTDB taxonomy): Bacteria > SZUA-79 > SZUA-79 > Acidulodesulfobacterales > Acidulodesulfobacteraceae > Acidulodesulfobacterium_A. The sequence continues at coordinate 12,596 of JAJXXD010000184.1, forward strand.
CAGATTTCCTGCTCACCTGTTCCGTTTATTAATATTTTTCCGCTATCATCTTTTTTGTATATAGGATTTCCACGTCGATCATGTCCCACAGACTCAGAGACAGCCATGAAAATTTGATAATCTTTAGAAGGAACTTTAACTTTTTGAATGAAAACAAGGGACGTTTTTGTTCCTGTATGAGGTTGAAAAGCCTCACGAGGCAAGTCTATAACTGCATAAATTTTTGCATTATTTAAGAGCCATTTTCTAAGCTCTATACTCATGGCTTCAGTTCCAGAAAGATTCTGCCGAGGCAGAACTATAACCATACGGCCCCCGTCTTCTTTGTCGGTAGGATCTTTCAAAAATTGAAAATCTCTTTCAAGAAAAAGCTTGTCAGGATCTTGGCCGTCAAGAAGCTCGTTTGTTTTTGTCCCATCTGAAAGTTTATGTCCTAAATCAAATTTTTCAAGCACATCTGGTCGAGTATCATCAATTTTTGTTCCAAATGGGGGATTGGTCGTGATAACATCTACCATTCCAGGTTTTATTTTGCCAATAAATTCTTTAGGGAATTTTTCTAATGGCAGCAAAGAGTCAAAATTATATATATTACTTTTTCCATCTCCGATGATTGCCATATAAGATTTGGTAATTTTGAATAATAGTGGCTCTATATCAATTCCATAAATATATTTACCGGCATGATCCTTAAGAATTAGATTAATTTTATCTTTTGTAAATTCTCGATCTTTATAATCTAATATAATTTGTTTTCGCAGGCTTTCGATTGCAATCGTAAGAAAGCCACCGCTACCGCAGGCTGTGTCTAATACAATTTCTTTTTTTCTAAAAGATGGATTTACAACATCAATTGCAAATTTAACAACTTCTCTAGGAGTGAAGAATTGGCCGCTTTCTCCTTTTAATGTTGAAGGAAGAAAAACTTCGTAAGCGTCCCCTAAGGCATCGGTGTTTGTTTCCTCGTGCATTAAAGCAATACCCTGAAGTTCTGAGACAACATAAGTAATCCATTCAGGGTCATACTCAATTTTCTCACCTTCAAACATTTTACCGAAATCAGGATCAAGTAAAAGTTCTTGATAGAGTTTCTCAATTCTTTCTTTAACTTTGCCCTGACCTTCTTTTGTTATCAATTCGGTTGGGGTTGCTCTAAAATTACAAGTTTCTTCAGGTGACAATTCATCAAGGATTTTACAAAAGATTAATTTAATAACCTCTTTTGCGACATCTTCTTCCCGCTTAATAGGCCCCGACCCATAAAGTCGATGGTGAATTCTAGTAAATAAACTCTTAAGTGCTTTAGCAGGTCTTAAATCGATTTTCTTATATTTTCCAATTGTTTCAAAATCTTCCCCGAAACGCGGCAATGAAGGGATTTCAATAAATATTGTTGGGTCTTTTTTTAAATCGCGATAAAGGTAGAAGGGACCCTGACTATTGCTTTCTAAACCAGCAAACCAAACACATAAAGGAGCAGTTGTAGCAGTTGTATAAGACAGTGCTTGTTTATCGTATGTTTTGTTTGGAGTTTCTATTTCTATGACTATATAAGCATTTTCTTGTTTTTTAACGGGAGATTTATAGACTACGATATCAGCCTTTTCGGCATTTCTCTTAGAACCTCGTTGAATAATGACTTCAATATCGATATGTTCTTTTGGATAACCAAGATCATCAATTAATATGTGTTCAAACAATTGCCTGAATTGTTCTTCTGGATTATCTCCTAATTCTTTACTTGTAGCGTAGTCAATAATTATATTTTTATTCATAATTTCTACACAAAATATGAACTTTATAATTTAATAGGCCTATGAAAATTTAATGCAAAAATTAATTATAGCATTTTTTATTATGATTATATTTATCATATTATGATATATTATCGGAATTATATCATAATATGATAAATAACTAAATAATTTTTTCACAATATGATAATATTTTTACATTTGATGCTATAATAGAAAATTACTAGATTAATTAAATTTTAATAAAAACTATGGTTGAAATTAGAAATAGAGTATTAAAGGAAATAGGTATTCTAATTGAGGAGCAACGTAACAAGGCAAAAATTTCCAGGTTAGAATTAGCTAATCTGACAGGTTTGACATACCAAATGATTTATAGATATGAAAAAGGTCTATGCGAAATGAAAATTCATAGACTGGAAAAAATTGCAGAAATTTTAAAGACCAAAATTTCTTTTTCATTTGTTGAATCTGAACCAATTACGAAAGAGATTAAAAATAAGTCATCAATTACTGCGGTTCCGGCTATAGCATACAATAATGAAAAATATATTGATACATCCAAATATAAAAAAATTCCTGTTTATTCCTTTTCGGAAATAGAAGAATCTTTGAGTGTAGCTAAAACTACTCCTATTGATGTAATAACATTATCAAAAGAATATGCATTAAATGGTTCCTTGTTAGCCGTTAAGGTGTTAGAAAGGGGAATGGAGCCTATTATTCAGGAAGGGGCTTATATTGGCATTGATAAGAGCGACAGAACAATTATCCCAGGTAATATTTATGCAGTCTATTTACCTTATGGAGGAATTTTAATTAAAAAAGTTTATATTAATTTTGAAAACTTGACATTGAAATCTGAGAATAAAGATTTTCCAAATATAGAAAAGCCCCTTAAAGATATAAACTTAAGCAGCTTTATTATAGGTCGAGTTAAATGGGTTATTCAAAAACTATAAAATAGGCAATATTGTTCGACGGCTTCCTTTCTTACGTTTATTCCTTTTATTATTTTTCTGTTAAGTTCTTAATCAATTTGCATTGTCCGTTCCTTATTTTAATACTATTTGTGGTTATACTTAACAAGAATCGATTAAGCGACCTCCTTTTTCCATTAGCAACACTTATATTGAATTTTTTAAGCAGGTTTTTTAAGCCCGGACTTATCCCAAGCTTTCTTAAATAAATTAATCCGTTTTTAATTTCTTCGGGGGTGTAACAATATTTGGCTTTATTAATCGCGTCGTAAGTTTCGGTAAACCAGAACGGAACGTAATCCATGCTCCGCGACAGCCTTTTCAAGGTAATTTTATTTTCCGCACAAAACTTCGTAATATTTTCCTGATTTTCAAATATCTTCATTAAAGCCGAAAACAGAATATATTGCTGTTTTATATCCAATTCCATAACATAGGGTATCCCCCTTATACCGGAAACCGGCAGCCCATTCTCCGCCAAATAATTTTCTTCCAGCCGCAAGCCCTTTCTATATCCATATTTTACCAGCTTCGTAAAATGGTTCAGCATGTCAAAGAGTAAGAATGAATACACGGGCCTGTTTTCGAACTTGAATATTCCGCCGTCCAGTATGCCGTAAAGCGTTTTTATGGCTCTTAATCCATAAGAATTTTCGTTTATAAATTCCGGTTCCGCCGATTTAAAAGAAAACCCGCATTTCCGGCAATGTGGAAAATCGCCATCGTAAAGCCTTTTATGGATAACGAAAGGCTCGCCGCACGAGGGACATTTATCTATTAAAAAACATTTATGTTTAATGCATGCCGTAGAAAAAAATAGCCGCCATTTTTTCCTTAAATACGGCTGTTTATCCTCATTTAAGCATAAAGGACATATTCTTTGCGCATGCTGCCTTATATTTCTTTTGCGCCTAAATATCGGCATAATAAAAGCATTTCTGTTGTTATAGTATATCGTTTCCGAAAGCCAGCTTTCGTAGGATTTTAGCGTCATCCCGTAAATCGTTTCTTTTCTGAAGCCTGTTTTTATCAATAACCGGTTAAAGAACGAACCATTTTCGTGAAGGTCTAAATCGTTATCCCATAAATGATAATCGTATTCGGGAAAATAAAGATTTAAAAACGTTGCGGGGTCGGAATGATGCATATAAGCCGTCCTTATAAGCCACGACGATAGCAGTTCGTCTTTAAGCGGCAGGGGCCTGATTCTAAACATGGAATTGGCAATAGACCTTTTGTCTATCGCCCTTACTTTATAAACAAATATTCTATCCGCAGTCTGCATTATACCGCCTCTAAATCGTCTATGCTCCGTCTTAAAGACGGCTGAACATAGCCGGTGTTTTTGACTTCGTCCATAGTTATTTTTTCTTTTTGATTTTTAATAGCGTAAATTGCCGATGAACTTATTATTTCTATTATCTCGCCTAGAAGTCCTTCGCTTGTTTCTAAAATGTATTCGGCAAGTTTATCGTTTTCCGCAATGGCCGATTCTTTTTTAAGAGGCAGTATTTTTTCGATAGATTTAAGCAAGGCTTTATATTCGTTATTAAAGTTCCACCTTTTTAAATACATCGGTTTAAACCTCGAACTAATCTGAAAATCGGTATTCGTAGCGTTAAGAGCCTCTTTAATTCCCACGAGAACTATAGGCATTAAGAGTTTATTGTTAAGATTTTTTAATGCGTTCATAAATTCTTTTTGCCTTGCAACCGAACCGCTTAGAATATTGTGGATTTCATCAACTATAAGCATTTTAGTCCCGAACTTAGAAAAATAATAGGTTATTTCGACATCTTTTCTCGATAAGGAATCACTTTTCTTAAACGGTATTAATAGTTCGTCTAAGATAGAATCGTAAAACATACCGATGTCCGGTCTCGGCGGAGCCTGAACTATTATAACGGGAACGGCGTCCGTTTCTATTCCGTCGGTCGGCATGTGCATCTTCAAGAATTTTTTTACGACGCTGGTTTTTCCGTTATTGCTGTCGCCCACTATAAGAAGGCAAGGCATTCTCGATTTTCTGGGTTCTATAAGCAGGTCTTCGAGCTTATTCAGTATTTTTTGCGCACCGGAATATACTATAAATCTTTCTTTTTTAATATATAAGGTTCGTTCCTCGTCCGATTTATCTAAAAACTCTATGGTTTTTGGCGTCAATCTGCCAGCTATATCCGCCGAAACTTTATTGACAAGACCTACTTTGTTTTTATCTTTCATTGCCTTTTCTCCTATCGTATTTTAAATTAATCGTCGTATTCGTCAATTTCGAAAGCCTCTATCCCACTTTCGCTTGTTTTTTCCTGCCCATTCAAGCCGTCAGCCTTTCCCTTTTCTTTTAGAACTTTCTCCGTTCCAGATTCCGCCGTATCGGACAATTTTTCCCCCGCTTTTTTATAAGCAGGATTGAGTTTAAGCTGATTTTCTATCTCGAGCTTAATTTTATCTTTATGATGGTTATTGGACGACAGTTTCCGCCTGACTGTTTTTGTCTTTTCGAACGATTCGGCCTCGATCTGTTTTAATTTTTTTAACGCCTGAAATAACCTATTTTCGTCGTAATCTTTTAAGCCCTCTTTTTTAAGGTATCTTTTTGCCTCTCTTATATCCCAGATAGAAACGCAGGGATTCCCGATATTGCGGTAAGGTATAGGGAAATAAATTTTAAGCTCCGGTTCGTAAAAATAAATTTTACTTATATCCCTTGGGTCGAATCTTACGACGAACGTTTTTCTTTTTTTGCCGTTATTATCCTCGATTCTAATGTATTTCCTTAATACGTCGTGGTAATATTTGATATTCTCGAACGATATGCCGTCTTTCTGTATAGTCCTTTCGGTAAACGGCAGAAGGGATATTCTGATTCTTTCCGATTCTTCCCTGTCTATCATATCCGGCAGACCCGTCCCCGCCGTTTTTTCGTCCCCGAGTATTCCAGTTTCGTATTTCTTTTCAGGGGTCATGCCGATTTCGGAATGTATGGACTTATGGTAAACGTTGACTATAAATTCCGCTATCCATTTTTCGAGTTCTTTTAAGGTGAATACGGCTTTTGCTTCCGAATCGTATTCGCCCCTTTCTTTAGGGTTAGAAAAAGTCGTGCCGGAAAGGGTATGAATCCGCATATTCATAGTTTTCACTATTCTTTCGATATGGCCGCCGTAATAAGGGGCGCCTCTCGGTCTGAAATCTATTCCTATGTTAAATTCCTGACAGAACCTTCTAAGAGCCTCCCCTCTGAACTCAGAAGCGTTATCGAGGTGTATGGTCATAGACTTAGGGATTCCGTAAATGTTCCAGTTCCCCTCTACCCCAAGGCTTTCCAGATAATTATTTTTCGGCATTATTCCCATATATAAAGCCTGACCGACGGAAAAAAAGCTCGGCGCCTGAAGCGTAACGTAAAAACCGTACACCATTCTGCTAAATATATCGAACGCTATCGTAATATAAGGTCTTCCTATCGGCTTTCTCATTATCTCGTCCACCACGATAATATCTAAAGGCGTATGGTCTATCTGGACTATTTCGAGCGGGAAATCGGCATTAAAAGATTTTTGGACCGGATGAAATTTACTTAAAAATTCGCTTTTGCCGCGCCTGAGCCTGAAAATTCTAGCGGGATTTTCCGCCTTTATCCTGTTTCTTATAGTGTTATCGGACGGCGCAATTTTACCCGTCTGCTTAAAATGGATTTTAATATTTTCGATAACCTTGCTTGCGGGCAGTTTCTGCTTTGTAAGATATTCGTTATCGATATAGCTTTTTATTATTTTTTCGGATTCTTCGTCAAGCCTTGTTTTTCCTTTCCCGCCCCTTTCTTTAAAGCTGGGAACAAGCGAACTTGTTGTTCCGGTTGATAAATATCTTTTTATCCACCGGTATAAGGTTATATAGGATTCTTTAAATTCTTCGGCTCTATTAACGACCTGTTTTTTAGTCCTGTCCGCCGTCAAAAGCGGTTTTATGACTTCAAATCTTCTTTGCGCTTCTTTCCAATCCTTTTCGCTGAATAATTCTAACGGAGTTTTGTCCCGAACGATTTCGGCAACGGGATTAGACAATTCTCTTATCGGCAGTTTTGCTATATCGCCGGTTTTTAAATTCTTTCCGAGAACAGTTTCGAGGTCTATAGGATTAAGAATTTCGTATATTTCGTTTTTATATGAAACCTTATTCCCCTTATGCAGAGACAATATCATATTCTACCTCTTTATTATTTAACCTCGTTAAAACGGAATTGTTTAAGGGATTATTAAGATTTAAGGAAAGTTTCTTTTTAAAAACCAGATGCCATATAACCGGCAGTATAATCATTTTTTCCGAATCGTTTAAAGCGGTCATATTTAAAAGCTCGTTTACGGTTAAACCGCTTCCGTATGAAGCGGAATAAATTTTATTTTCGTATTCGTCGTATTTGCCGTTTGATTTAGGTCTTTCGGAATATCTATAAAGGAATTTTATATTGCCTATATAGGTTTCGTTCAGCTTTTTATCGGTAAATATCTTAAATAAGTAGCCGTTTTCTTTGGAGTATTTTGAAACTACCTTAACTTTATTAACTATTTTTTCTTTCTTTTCCTTGATTTCTTTTAAATATTTTATTTCGACCAGCAGAGGTTTTTTATTCAATGCGGGTCTGAAGTAAATTAAGCAGTCGGGTATATATATTATTTTTCTGCCTTTAAACACTGTTTCTACTTTAACGGGCTGTTCCTGATAGCTTTCAATTTCGTCGTTAAACTCGAACGTCAGATAAAATTTTTTTTCGAGCTGGGATTCGAAGTCTATATTTCTTTTATTCTTAACGCTGTAGAAGTATCCGGCGACAGACCTTGTTTGGACGGGGATTTTTCTGACGGAAGCCATTTTAATTTATCCTGTTTAAAATTAATTAATTTTAGCTTTGTCAATATAGTATCATTTACTTTTGTATTTGTCAAGGTATTTTCATTATATTATATCATAGTATCACTTTATTTTGTAATTTATATTTTTTAACAATATGATAAAATCTAATAAATTTAGCTATAGAAGTTTCAATTATTATTGGAACTTACACCTCCAGCCCACCCGTAGCAAGTGCGAATTACGCGAACTCTGCCGGCACGGCTTCATATGCGAATAGCGCCGGAACTGCTAATAGTGCTAATAACGCGAATTATGCCAATACGGCGGGGTATGCGAACAGTTCAGGATTACCTAGTTGGAGTCAGGAAACAAATAACTATGTAGGGCAAGTTATTAATCCTAACGGATATTGCAGTGAAGTTTTATGGACAAACAATACGCAATCCACATTATTTTATCAATATTCAACTAAATATGGTTCCGGTTTTAGTTTTATTAATCCTGGACAACAAATAGAATTTTCTGCTAATGAATGTGCAAAAATGTATTTCTTGTCTGCTTATAGTGGATGATTTTTAAATCAAAAATTATTAGTTTTTGTTAAATTTTCACGGATTAACAGTATAAGCACTAACTAATTCCCACCCCAACGCACATCCAGTTTCTTGTCCGGGCTGCAATACCTCAATATTACCGATAGAACCGCTTGTACCATTAATTAAAATATCTACAAATTTAGTAGAAACATTGATATATTGATATTGGCCCGATGAACAATTTGAAGCTGTCAATGCTATTTGAGCTGATGCATTTTGATATTGTGTATAATATACATAGTTGGTATTCATTGTTGCCGGGGCGCTCGGCACGGGCGCCGCATAAGCCACGTACTCCAGCCCCCCGCCCTGGCTTCCTATGCCTGAGCCGGGAAGTTCATGTTCGATATAATTCGCATAATTTACGGGAATGGAATATAAACCTATAAAATAATTATTCCCCGACGGATTGTCGGGGCATCCGCCGTTGTTATCGATACATAAATTGACCGTCTGATTTGCCAGCTCAAGAGTAATCCAGTTCGGTTGCGGATACGGGCCGCCGGGATTGTTCGCAGGCTGAAGAGACTGTAAAAACTGCGGAGAGAGATATCCGTTTTGCGAAAGCGTAACTAAATCCGCAAACGAGCCGTTCTTAGCCATATACGCGTTCTCGGCGTTCTCGATAGTCTTTGTTACGCCGGCGATATAGCGCGCCTGATGATATTCATTTTTTGCCGTTTGTGTAGGTAAATACATTGCGGTCATAATGCCGATAACAACTATTGCCACTATTAATCCGATTAGCCCTGAAAAACCATCTTGATTTTTAAGTACCTTAAACATATATCCTCCTACCAATTATATTTTAAAACAAAATCTTGTTCCGAATTATTTTCCGCCGGAACAGCATAATAAGCTATTTCTTCCCAGTTTCCGGTTGCGGACATATCGAACGCTCCGAAAACGGATTTCACCGCTCCGGCATACTGAATCGGGATATAAGTATAAACTAATATTCCTGCGCTTCTAATGCAGTAGTTATTTGAATTTACGCTTATATTCGAATACGCCGGCTGAAGATAATAACCTTGGCCGAAATAATTTTCTCCGGAGGCGGACGGCGCCAGGACCCCAGAATTTACCAAATCGCTAAAATTAGCCGTATAGATATGATAAAGTTCCGTTTCGTTATAGTTCGTTCCACCCACCGTTACCGTACAACCTATGGGGGTTGTATTGCTCTGGTAAAACAATTCTTCCGCCTGAGCGATAGCTTTCATCTCCTTAACAGTCTTAATAGCTTCATTAAATTGTATATAATTGTAAGCGGTCGGTATGGCCATTGCGGCTAAAATTAAACTTATAACGATAGTTATTATAAGTTCGGCTAAAGTAAAGCCCTCCACCCCCAGCAGAGAGCCCTTGTTTTTTATCGTTAATGGTTTTATACCTATTCTCATTTAAACGGTCCGTTGATTTTAATCTTTTCCACGGTCTCTATATATGTGTCCTGACTCCAGACCGTTTTATGCGAAAATCTATTTTTAATAAAATGAACCTTATTTCCGCAGCTATCCGTCGTATAAAATTCTATTTCTTTGTTTAAATTATTGTAATATTGTTTACCGAATTTATCGGATACTATTATTTTATGCGTTTTCAACTTAATATCGTTAATAACGTTCATAACGGCTACCTCGGGATGAAGCTGAAAAACTAAATCTAAATAAGAATACATATTCCTTTCGCCTGGCTGGTATATAATAAGATCGCCGTTGCTTGAAAGCACGGATTCAACCGCTTTTTTTATATTATTTTTTATATTCGCCGGAAATTTGTTTAGAAAAATAGTATAAGCCATATATCCGTTCTTGTATTTTTTCCATGGCGAGTCAAACCTTAAAATAACGTGATAAAAACATCCGTAATGTCCGACTCCGTCTTCAAATCTTGAATAAATATTAATTCCGTTTTTATTTTTTTTAGTTAAATCGTGTTTAAACGTATAGAAGTTATACATTTAGTCCTCCATGTTTTTTGTGCTTTCGTAAGTAGCATAATAATAATGCAATAATTTATCGGCCAATATCGGTTTTATATTTTAACATTCTGGATTTTTACAAATATCCCCGCCCCTTACAAATATCTCAGGATATATTAGCCCTTTTTTAAATCTCCGTTCAATCATATCTTGATAGACCCCTATTTTAACCGCTTTCTTAAATTCTTTGTAATCCAACTTTATAAAACCCATTTTTTCTAATTCTTTTAATGCCCTTTCTCTTCTGTCGCGATATTCTCTTTCGGTCATTTCACTTTTCTTACCCCATATCATTTTATTAAACTTTTCGGTAAGATTTATATCGTTACCCCCGTGCGCTTTATGCGCGAAAAAATCTTTATGCTTAAAATAAGCATAAAATTCCGTATCGAGCCGGAATTTCGGGACAAACTCGTAATAATGATAACCGTCGGTACATAGTTTTATAAAAAACACTTGCTCTTTGTCTTTGCGGTTTTCCACTAAAACCACCTCCTACGGGAACCGCTTATCCGGTCCCCGAGTAAATTTTTTGCTTATATCTTATATATTACTGCCATACTTTAAGTCCCTCATTAAAGCCTCGATATCTATTTCATCTTTTCCTGCCCCTAAAGGTTCTTCTATCCAATTTGTTTCAGTTTTTAATTCTCCTCGCCCCCTAAGTCTTTCCGATATATACCATTCAGGCGCTTTTTCTTTAGCTTTCCATGCTCTTATATACTCTAAATACCATGCTTCATTTCCTTCCTTTTTGCATTTTTCGGCCGTATAATCCGCAAGGTTTAAAGAATCGTCGTCCGAAGCCAATAATGCGATTATTTCAGGTTCCAACTTTAAAATACCGAGACGCGTAAAAAGTTCCTGCTTAATTATATATTCACGTTTAGGTATTCCCTGTATCACGAGTTCGTATTCTTTATCCGTAAGCCCAAATGTTTTAGTGTACAAATCATACATATCTTTCGTATTTGCTTTTTGATTCGGCAAAAAAATCTTAGTCGGGACATTATCTATTATTGCGGCTAAAAGTTCAGGGTATCTTGCCGCGTCGTTTAAACTTTGCGTTGTGAAAAAAATCACCGTGTTTTGTTTTCTTTTCGTAGCTAACCATTCTTTTACTTGTTCTTTAAAGCCTGGTACATTATTTAACGCAAACCACGCTTCGTCGATAGAAATAACCATCGCTCTTACGCCGTCGGTTGCTCTCTCTATTTTATAAAATAAATATAACGTAAGCGGAGCTATGACTTTTTTCATATTATTTAAATGTTTCATTTCAAAAACATTATAATCGGAAAAGGTACTTAGTTCATCATCTACGTTGTTAAATATATTTTTATATTCTCCTTCAACCCAAGGGTAAAGTTTTATCTTTAAGCTATTCGGCAGAATCCCATAAATTCCTTCTAAATAATGCAGTTCTGACGGCTGTTGTGCAAGAAGTTCTATTGCTTCCTGTAGGTATTTGTTTTCTTCCGCATTTATGGTTCCGCCGTAAGCCGTTATAGATGTCTCTAAAAAAGTCTTAGCGAAGAATCGTCCTTCAGGTGTTGAAATGTCTTTTAACGGATTAATTTTTATAAAAGCATTCGGCTTAAAATCAAAATGAAGTCCCTTACTCGCTTTACAAGAAATATACGAAGAATATCCCTGGTCAAATATAAATATTTTCGGATTATATTTTTGGTATTGTTGCCATAAGAAATTCATTATAGCGGATTTACCAGCGCCGGTGGGTCCGAACATACACGCATGTCCCACATCTTCTACGTGAAAGTTGAAAAAATAAGGAATCCTATGAGTGGTATCGAAAACCGTTAAAGCCGGACCTTGTAAATGTTCGTTTCTCATGTCTCCTTCGAGCACGGTCCTTACCGGCGATATATCAGCATAATTGCCTAAACTCATCATAAATTTTCTTACCATAAGTTTATCGTTTCCAGGCAAGGACGACATATAGGCGCCTAACTTATGCATCGTCTCTTTAAAAGCCATCCAGTTATTATTATTTAATATCTTTTTTATAGTTTCCGCATTTTTATCGGCTATTTCCGGATCCTTATCCCAGACGACGAATTCGACGTTAAAATTTCCAAAACTTCTCGGCACAAGTTCAAGTTCCTGCATTGCATCTTCCGTATCCGTCTTATAAGACGCTACCGTTACGTCCAATAATTCGCTTTTGTCCGTTGATGCGGCATCCGCCATGTGCTGCGTCATCTTTTTTCTCGTTTTTTGATAATGCGACCTCCTCGTTTCCATCTCGCTTTTCGCCTTCTGCGCTGCGATGGTGCGCAGCACAACGCGCACGGCGGTGCGTCCGAGCGTGGCCGCACGGGTGTCGTCGAGGTTTTTTGCCGCCTGCAGATCGAGATCGTTGATGACGACCGTTGACACTGAAGAAGTGACCGAGGGGACGCTCACGGAAAAGTACTTCGTTTCCGAAGGCAAGACGCGTGCTCCCGGCAGGGAAAAGCTCGTCCTACGCGGCGCTCAGGCCAACAACCTGCGCGGCATCGACGTCGAAATCCCCCTCGGCATGCTCGTCGCCATCACCGGTGTCTCCGGCTCGGGCAAGTCCACG
>JAJXXD010000092.1 GCA_021781285.1 bacterium
GCTTGTCAATATTTCATACTATACGAATAATAACGGAAAAACAAACATATCTCTTGGCAACGTGCCTTTAGTATCGAGCGATTCGTCTTTTAATCTTTCTACGCAGGTTGACCCCTCTAACGCGGCAAATTTAGACGTTATGTGGACGGGGCCGGACGGCTCGGCTCAGTCAGTTACGAGCCAGATAACCGGCGGCAGTCTCGGCGCATACGTAAATCTGGAGCAGACGGCGGCGCCTTCATACATAAGCCAGCTTAATTCGCTGGCGGCGTCGGTTACCGACAACGTAAATTCTTTGCAATACAACGGCTACGGTTTAGACGGCTCTACGGGAAACTATTTTTTTAAACCGAATTTGACGACGGCGGTTGGAAGCGGGGTGACAGACGCGACTATATCTACCGGAACAGTAACAAATCCCGCGGATTTGACGGGGGATAAATATACGATTACGTCGAACGGAATCGGGGGTTTTACCGTAACAAACGGCGGACAACCTTTAAGCGGTTCTGAAGTCAGCATTTCTCCGGCAGTTCCTAATAAATACGGTCAAAATGTTTATACGATAGGTTTTGACGGCGTATCGGTTAATATTACTTCTACTTCAGGAGCTGCTCCGGCAAGCGGTGAGACCTTTACCGTCAATCAGAACACGACTAACCCCGCTTTTACTATGGCCGTTAATTCTAATCTTACGACATCTCAGATTGCCGCCGCTTCAGCGGTTTCAACCGCCGTAAATCCGACCAATGTCGGCAACGCAACGATAAGCGCCGGCTCGGTGATTAATCCATATAATTTAAATGCAGGTTCAACAGGTTCATCTACTTCCAATTATGGCGGACAATATACTATTATATATGAAGGACAGGGTTCGTCTTCCGCTAAAGCGGATTTTAAGATCGTCAATAATACTACAAATCATAGCCAAACTATAGACAATATAACCGTAACTACTAATTCTTCTTCGGGTCAGTCGGAATATTCTATTTTTTTCGGAAATCCTCCATCATCATCGTCGACCGTAGCCAGTGGCAGTCAACCGGAAAACTTTCACGTGACTATTACCGGAACGCCGCAGGCAACATTGCAGGCAAAAGATTCCTTTACTGCAAACGTTTTGAGTCCGTCCAGTTCTTCATCCGTCAGCAACGGCTCAAATCTTAACGGTAATTATTTGACGTCTATGACCACTTCAAATATGGCTTCCGCCGGTCTTAGCGGCAATAACGAAAACGCGCTTGCGCTCGGGGCGCTTCAGAATAACGACGTATCTATTAACGGAACGAGTTCTACTATTTCCGATTTTTATTCAAATATAGTTTCAAATATCGGGACGCAGTCGCAGAGCTCAAACACGAATTATACAAATTCGACTTCCGTTTTGACGAACCTGCAGAATCAATTGTCGTCTTCCGTGGGCGTCAATATGAACCAGCAGATGACGAACCTCGTCAATTATCAGAATTCGTATCAGGCGGCGGCAAAAATAACAAGTTCGGTCGAAACGATTATGACTGCGCTTTTAAGTGTCGTCCCGTAATAAAAAATAAAAAAAGAGGAACATAAAGAATGATACAGATAACCGACAATATGATGTACAACAACATTAATAACGAACTGCTGAACCAATCGACCAATATTTACAATCTTCAGGACCAGATTTCGAGCGGCTTGCAAATTAACTATCCGCAGGATAATCCGGCGGGCATGGTCAACGTTCTTTCGTATAAAAACAGCACTGCGCTCGTTACGCAGTATAACTCTAACGTAAGCATTGCGAACAGCGTAGGTTCTTTAGCCTCGTCCACTATAAGCAGCGCGATGACGGTAGTAAATCAGGCAAGCACCCTTGCCATCGAAATGGCAAACGGAACCAATACCTCCGCCAACAATCAGGCGGCGGCGCAGCAGGTAGGGCAGATTATCAACGAACTTACGCAGTCGGCGGATACTTCTTATAACGGACAAAATATTTTTACGGGGAACAACCTGAATGCTCCATCCGCATATACCGCCACATCTTATACAATTACCGGTTTAAATGGAACGCCCTCATCCGTTTCTTATAGCGTTTATACTTACGCCGGAACAGATACTAACCAGAATTACCAGATAACCCAGAACGAAACGGTAACGCCGTCGCTTACCGCAGATGCTATATTTGGAAACGATCCCAAGCCTACAGGAGCGTCTTCTAACGCCGTCCCTTCCGGACTTATTTCCGTTCTTTCGCTCTTTCAGTCGGAACTTAATAGTAACGTTTATCAGCAGAATTCTACCGCTATAATTCAAGGGATACAGAATGGATTAGATACTATGACCGCCGCTCAGGCAAACGTCGGAACGCTTGTTCAAAGGCTTAATGAACAGCAGACGAGTTACCAAACCGTATTATCCAATATCTCTCAGCTTTTAAACCAGACGCAGGACGTGAACGTGGCGCAGGCTATGACCAGCCTCACGCAGGCTCAGGATTCTTATCAGGCTACGCTCGAAGCCTCTTCCAATATTACTTCGCTGACCCCGATGCTGCTACAGTATCTTAAATAACTTTATCATGTTAATTCTCGCGAGAAAAATCGGCGAAAGCATTAAAATCGGCGACAATATAAGTATCGAAATTATATCCGTAGCCGGTAATACGGTAAAAATAGGCATAGAGGCCCCAAAAGAAGTAGGAATTCTCAGAAAGGAGCTTTACGACTTGGTTAAGAATGAAAATATAGGCGCCTCGGCTATTAACCTGGGCGATTTGTCGGAGTTGAAAAAATTGAACAACAGCACATACATCGATAAAGATAGGAAATAAAACAATCGCTCGCAATGACAAAGAGATAGAAAAAAATATTAAATAACATAAGAGGTTTGTATAAGTGGATAAGATCAACGCCGAAAATGAAATTTTAGTGAGGAGTATTTATTACCCTGAAGGAGTGGCGGTCGAAAAAACAAAAATTATAGAATTTGTTAAACCTATATTGGGATTCGACTTGTTGAAAAAATACTGTATCTTAAATATTAATAAAGAAAAAAATCTGCCGTTTTTTATATTACAGAGTTTAGAAGATGAAAGATTGTGCTTTATTATTGCCGACCCCAACCATTTTTTTAAAGATTATGCCGCCGCCGTTACGGAAGAGGAAAAAGAACTGTTAAGCCTTAATGATAAAACCGACGTAATATTATTCGTTATCGTTACGGTATTTAAAGATTTATATTCATCTACGGTTAATTTAAAAGCCCCGGTAATAATAAACGTCAAGAGCCGTAAAGCCGTCCAGACCGTTTTAAACAACGACTTATATTCAGTGAAGCAAAAACTGCCGATAATAAAACCAAATTAATCGTTTTGCCTTCTGTCCACGATTACGTTTGAACCGGGTTTTTCTTTAGCTATTGATTTTAATCCGGAGACTATTTCGCTTATCTGTCCATAGTGCGAAATTTTTTTGTTTACGTCTTCGATAACGGCGATAGACAGACTCATCACGGGAAATTTTTGCATTTTTTTTTGCCTGTCGTATGATTCGATGTATCCCCTTTGTTTATCGGTATTATCGTAAAACGACATTACGATTTTATCGAAATTGGAGATTACGGTGTTTGAAATGTCTATTATGTCGCCGGGATGAGACATTACGACAAAGTCGTCTCCTCCGATATGTCCTATGAATACGTATTTCTCGATACTCCTGTGCATTGTTTTAGATATGTCGTAAACGGTAGTTGCTATAAGCCTCGACGTCATCATAATAACCTCGTCTCCCCTTAAAAAGCCGTATTTGTCGTTGTAGGATTTGAAATTGTCAATATCGATATAGGCGAAAGAAAAATTAACGTTATTGTCGAGCTTATCTTTAATCGATTCCATTATAGAGGAATTCCCCGGAAGTTTTGTCAGGGGGTTTGCGTCTAATGCGGATTTAGAAGCGTATATAATGCTTTCGATTTTATATCTTAGTTCATATGGATTAAGAGGCTCTTTAATATAATCTTTCAAAAAATATTTTTCGTCTTTTATGCCGTTAAAATCGAAATCGGCAGGAAGCATAAAAAGAATAGGAATATTGCTCAGCATATTGTCCAACTGCATATCGTTAATCATTTTAATCTCTTTTTTATGCGCTCCGCGCATTGTTATAATAATTAACTGCGGAGGCGAGGCATAAACGGAATAATATGCTTGATTAAACGAATCGAATATTTTAAAATCGTATCTTTCTAATTCTCCTTTAAAAACAGTCTTATATGTATAGTTTTTATCCGATACGATAAATATTTTGGGTTTATTATTATTGTTTTTATCTTTATCCATATTTAACCGAAAATTAATATTTAATATAAAGGGGGTTAAATCAAATCAATCGAATATATGAAGTTCGTCTTTAAAAGAATATATTTCTTCTATTACGGATTTTATGAAATCAATATCGATATCTAGTATGCTTAAGGCATACCCGTTTATTTTTTCTAAATATGATGCTCCTGAAAAGCCGATACCTAACGCCCTTGTTAAGAAATCCGCAAGATTTAATATTGCCGCTTCGGCTTTAAAGTCGTCCGCAAGATTAACGTTGTGGTGATATTTTATCGGCAGATAAATAGACGGGGGCAGATTCCATTCTTTTATGAGCATATAGCCTAACTGGTCATGAGATATATTAAGAATATCATGTTCGATATCCGCCAAAGGCTTTTCGCTTTTGCCCGCAATTTCGATAATTTTTTTAAAATCATCTTTGAAAGCGGTGGCTATAATAATTTTTCCTATGTCGTGCAGTAAGCCGGCGGAGAACATAATGTCAGGGTCGATAGTATTTATCTTTTTAGCTCTAAGGTTCTCCGCAATATGTTTAGCCGTGAAGGCGCAGAAAAGGCTGTGTTCCGACAGCCCCGCCATAGTTTCTTTCATTGCGGTAAAAACCGACGTAGAAATTATTATGCTTTTTAAAACATTCGACCCCAACAGCACTATGGCATGATTTATACTATATATTCTCTGAGGAAATCCGTAAAAAGGGGAATTCACTATTCTCAATATTCTTGCCGAAAGACTTATGTCGCGAGACATTAATTCGCCGATATTTTTTATGGAGAAATTATCGTTATCTATTTCTTCCGAAATTTTAGATAACACTTTAGGCAGGGTAGGTATGTTATCCGTTTTTTTTACGGTAGCAATCAACTCGTCTAAGGTGTCGATTTTTTTCATTTTATGATAGGCTTCCGCCGTAATTTTTAATTATAACGTTTTTTATTATCTCTTTAATTTCCGCCATAAATTCATCTTTTCCGGAGTGTTGAAATCTTTTTTCCAGCAAGGACAATTCTTTTTCCATTTTTTCTTTATTTTCCATATCGTCTTCCGCCCGGGTATCGCCGGTTCCTTCTATGAATATATAATTATCGACCGCCCCGGTCGAATCCGCATTTATTTTTTTAATATTTTCTATAAATTTATCCGTAAGAACCGTACCTTTCTTAAGAACCGTAATTCCTTTACCGGATATTATATCTTTAGCTAATATATTGCCTGTTTGAAGATTTTCCGCCGTTACTTTTTTCATGTAAATTATAATTACCGCTCAAATGTCTTTAAAAATGTCTTTAAAAGTTGATTTATATTATATCATATTATAAAATTATAATAGTAAAAAATAAAATAATAAATCTAATCGATATGAAAAATTATAATGTAATAAAATTTAAAATCGCCGATAAAATTCTTATTATAAATAAATATATACTGCTTATTCTTTTAGAAAAAAGGGAAAACCCCGTTAATATCGGACGCATATTCGATAGAAAAGTTTTTTTGACGTCTCTTTTCTCGAAAGCGGAAGCGGGCGGAGCGGAGTTTGCGGCGGAACTTAAAGAAAAGTTGATTAAAATATCGGAATCCGACAAAACCATTATAAATATTTTAACCGAAAGGAAAGAAGATACCGCCGGTAAAATTTCTATGCTTAGAAATCTTTCCGCCGCCGTTAAGGCTTACAGCGTTAGTTAATTGAGTTAATTGAATAGGAGCGGATTTAAGTCCGTCCAATAGAGGGGCGCATTATACTATGGATAATTTAGATAACCATTTTTATAATAATCAGGAAATCATTTTAGAAACGCCGCAAAAAAATTTCAAAGGATATATAAAAAAAATAGAAAACGGTTTTTTATATATCCTTCTATATTCGTCTTTTACCGGCAGGCAGGCGCTGGAATTTACCGGAGAGAACTACGATA
>JAJXXD010000122.1 GCA_021781285.1 bacterium
CCCGTTTATCAATTCCCTTTTATCCAAACTTTTAAGCAGGTCCGTATCTATCAAAACGGCTTTGGGCTGGTAAAAAGCGCCTATAAGGTTTTTGCCTTTCGGGTGGTCTATGCCTGTTTTGCCTCCAACGCTCGAATCGACGTCGGCAAGCAGAGTAGTCGGCACCTGTATAAAGTTTATGCCCCGCAGATACGTCGCCGCCGCAAATCCTGAAATATCCCCTATGACCCCTCCGCCGAAAGCTATAATAAAATCGGACCTTTCAAACCTGTTTTCCACAAGCCTGTCGTGAATATCGGAAAGATATTTAAGGCTTTTCGTAGATTCGCCGTCCGGAAGAGCCATAAAGGCAAAGTCGTCAGTGCCGTAATTTTTAAGGAAAGAAGAGACGGCGTTTCCGTATAAACCCTCTACGGTTTTAGAAGTTATAACTAAAACCCTGCTCTTTAAATTTAAGCCTGAGGAACTTAAGACGGCGGCTGTTTCTTTATTGTACCCACCGCTTATGATACCCGAGTCTATTAATATATCATAACCGTTATCTTTAGCGGTCAAGTTTATGTCCACCCTTATTTTCATATTACTCCCTTTTTATACTTTTATACTATTATACTTTTTTTATTATCTATCCTGCCGTATGCATAAACTCCGGCAGTTAAAATAATGTTTGTAATTATAATCACGAGAAATGCGTATTCCGGGAAATCCTTAGTGCCGGGTATTCCGGCGTTTAACGGCATATAAGCCATTATAGCCGTGGCCAATGCCCTTCCTATCATAGACCACAGGAAAAATTTTTCTTTTTTAGGCAGTTTCTCTTCCTCCTTTTTTTTGAAATTTTCCATAAAAAATACTGCCGACACGCTTAAATATCTGCCGACTATCAGCATAACGATTACGATAAAAAGCCTGTCTATGAATCCCCATCCGATATGGGACAATTCTACTACGACTCCCAAAAAGACGAAAAATAACGTCCGTATTAAAAACGAAAATTCAAAATTAAACTGTTTTATAAAGGATTCTTTTATGCTCATCTTGAAGAAATTCAGTTTAAGCCTGTTCAATAATTCTTCGTTTCCCATTATTATGCCGAAAACCAGTATTGCGATAGCGCCGTTTCCGTTAATTAAATGAATCAATAAATAAAGGATTAACATTCCGCCGAAAGTAATAGAATAAGCAAATTTTGTTTTGGATATAAACTTTAGCAGTATAAACCACGTTACTCCGAACAAAACCGCAATGGCGGCGGATATTCCAAAAGAATAAAGCAGTCCCGCCGATTTGGATAAATAATTTATATGAACGGACGAGTTTTTGGCAAAATTAATTAAAATTATTAAAATGACTATGGCAAGCGCATCATTGAACGTGGATTCCATGGCTATTACGGTCTTATTTTTATCGCTTGCGTCGATATTAGGCAAAAGAGGTATAATAACGGTAGAGCTCGAACATGATACTATCGTTCCGAGCATAAGGGACTGCATCAAACCCCCTCCGCCCATTATATAGAAAAATCCTCCAGCCAATATTATTGAAAGCGCTAAACCGGAGACCATTAAAACCATGGAGTATGCCGAACTCTTGAAAACCGTTATAAAATTAAGCTCGAGCCCTCCCGAAAACATAATGAGAATTAAAACAAGCGTGCTCAGGTAAGGCGCAAAATTAATAAACAACTGCTGGTTAAAAATATGGTAAATAGGTCCCAGTATAAGACCGGCAAGCATTAACAGCAGGATAGACGGAAATTTAGTGTATGAAAAAAATATCTCTCCGAGAAAACCCAGAAGTATGACTATCCCGATTATTCCTATGGCTATTGAAGGGCTCATATACTATTTTTATAGCCTTTTTTAATAAAAAAGTCAAAGGATATCGCCTGAATGGTTAAAGAAAACAGGACAGCTATAAAAACATAAGCAATTATTTCATTCCTTAAATGCAGATTTAAGGGCAGAGATAAAGCCATGGCTATAGGCAAAGCGCCTTTTAAGCCCCCAAATACAAGGAATCTTTTATATTGTTTATTTATGGTCAAGCCGTCCGAAAATATTTTAAACCTGTTTTTTGCAATATTAACGAGAGGCGAAATAAGATATACTCCTATGAAACGGGAAAAAAGAGAAAGGGCTATTATAAATAACGATATAGCCCATATATCTAAAATTTTAAACAAATTTATCTCTATTCCTATTATTAAAAATAAAATAGAATTTACTATAAAAGTTAAATATTCGACGACGATTGGGAAAACTTCCAGCGTCCGATTTGAAACTTTCTTCTTAAATCCATAGTTTGCAAGAACTATACCGCTGAAAATAACCGCCATAATAAAAGACATATGAAGATAATACGCCGCTATTAAAGATGCGTAAGCAAGAAGCAGGGAAATCATTATTTCCGTCAAAAAATCGGTTGCAAGAGATAATACGAGCGATACGGAATATCCGAGGACGATGCCGAGTATGGAACCGCCTATGGATTCATATAAAAATTCAAACGTAGAGGTCTTTATTATGCCAAGAATGTAATAAAACATATTATATAAGGAGTTTAAATCTAAGCGGCCGCCGTTTAAGAAAATTGAACCGGCTCCGTTAAGATTCAACCCTAAAAAAACCTCGAAAAGAACAAGGCTTATTCCGTCGTTAAAAAGGCTTTCGCCGGTGAGCAACGTCTCGATATCTTCTTTTCCGTCCGTATTTTCGGCTTCGTTTCCCGCATCGTTTTTCTCGGTCTTTGGCGGAACGCCGCCTCTTTTTATTATCCTGTTTTTTAACAGGGCAAGTATAGATATCGGGTCGGTAGGGGTTATTATGGCTCCGAAAATTAAAGACTGTTTTAACGGAAAATTTAAAACAAAATGAAGAACGGTGCCGGTAAAAATTGCCGAGATTATCGTTCCGAATATGGACAACATGCCTATCGGAAGAATATTTGATATTAAAGGGCGCATCTTGATGCCTACCGCCCCTTCGAATATAATAATCGGAAGAAAAACGTAGTATATAAGGTACGGAGTGATATTTAAGCTGGGAAATATGCGGAAAATTCCCACAAAAAGCCCGATGATAACAAGTATAGAGGTATAAGGAATTTTAAGGTATCTTGTTAAAATTCCGCCCGCCGAAGCGATAGAAAGCAAAAGTATCGCGGTAATTATTATATGTCTGCCGTCGTGCATATTTACTAATAAAGGGGCCAGATTTATTTATAAAATAATATGCCAACTATTCCTTCTACAATGTCAACCCAAAATAGAAACGTCACCTTTTAAAATAAAGGGGGGGCAGATTATAAAGGGTCTGCGTATGGATTCATTTTTCAATCGTTACGCGTTTAAAAACTTCTTTAATTTCTTTTTGAAAGAAATTTCTTAATTCTTCAACCGTAACATTTGCTTTTTTAATAGTCAATAGACCTTCTTTATCTGCCGGAGAAGGAGTTAGCTTATACAATCTTTCCATTATACGGTTGGCGAAAGAACTCCCGCTGTTTTTTTTAATATAATCATACGCTTCCATTAAATCAGCTTTTTTATTTTTTATTAAAAAATAAATATCGTAATAATCCCTTAATTTATTTCTCTGCGAAATTATATCGCATTTTAATTTAAATATAGTTTCTATTTGCGCTGCTTTAATATTGCCGTCAATAATGTTAGGAATATCTTCTTGTAAAATATTTTTAGCCGTTAAATCCGGGGTCACGAAAAAAGAAACTCTAACGCCGTTAATTTCGTAAATCTGCTGATAGTCGTCAATATCTTCCCCGCCTTCGGCAAAATCCATATCTCCAGCTAAGTCGTAGATTTTATTAATTTTAAATTCTTTTTTTTCTATATAAAGCAGATTAATCGCTTTGTGCGATTTAATGGGCTCCATTTAGAACCTCTTTGAAAATTTCAAACTGGAAATCGAGAAACGGAATATTTTCTTGTTTAATATAATTTTTTATTTCATTATAATTTTTTAGAACCCTGTCTATACCCCATAGTTTCACGCAAACAAGAATATATTCAAAAACTGCGGATTTTATTGCCGCCGTTATGATAGTATCCGCAGGCGCAGGAGTATTCGGACAACTCCAAAATAAAAGTCCTAATCCTATTTCTTTAGGGTCTATTAATTCAGGAATATTTTTTGCTTTCACAATAATATATATCTGATAATAATTAATAATATTTTATTATATATTTTAAGAAAAATTACATCTTCGTTTCTTACGATCAGTATTTATATTTTTTCAAATCTTTATAGAAATTTTCATGGGTTCCAACGGTATATAAGTAAACTTTATCTTCGATAATTTCATAAGATAAAAGAAACAATTGATTATTAAATCTAAACTTTAAAACTCTTATCCCTTTTAAATCCCCTTTTTTAAGCTCTCCTGCTTCAGGATTTTCAATTATATTTTTTACTTGGTTATCAATTTCTATTTGTAAATCTTCAACGGATTTCTTTTTAAATTTAATAAATTTGCCCGAAGCTATTATGTCCATTATTTATTATTTTATTTAATTACTCCGAATGCGTATTTTGAATATATTCCGTTTTCTATCTCTTTTTTAGCCGCTAACGTGTCTTTAATAAATGAAAACGGTAGATCTTCATTTTCTTCGGCAACCGTAACAATTAAAAGATATTCCCTAATCTGTTCGGAAATACTTCTATCGTTAACTTTTGCCCTTGCGCGAATTTTTTTTTCAAGTTCATCCGGTACTCTAATAGTCAACATTTTATTATCTCCTCTCTCCCCGCAATAATTTTATAAATCAATGTATTCATAATGAATACATTATAACATTGCAATCAAAAATAGGCAATCAAAAATTCTAAAGTATATTGTTAAAATTCCGCCCGCCGAAGCGATAGAAAGCAGAAGTATCGCCGTAATTATTATATGTCTGCCGTCGTGCATATTTACGAATAAAGGTGTCACAAACAAACCTTATGCGGATTATCTAAATTTACGGGAATATTATATAAGTTTTGCAGAACTTTTCGGCAGTCATAACATCAATGTCTTTATTTGGAAAGTTGTTATCGTTGCTTAAGATAAACTCGCATTTGTTTCTTTTAGCAAGAACATATTGCAGGGTATCCTCAAAGTCTTTATAATATTTGTCCCTTTCCATAAGTTTTATGACATTTTCTGTTTCTATGTTGGAAAATGGTATTAAAAGAAAATAATCAAGGGATAATTTTATAGATTTCAGGGCTATCTTTTTATCTTTTTTTGATAAAATATAATATACCGTAGTGATTAAATCACTGCTGGTTAGCAGCTGCGCATCGCCGTTTAATAAATAATTTACCGTCTCTATGCTGTATTTACTACAAACTCTGGTATTATCAAAAACATCTAATATAACATTGGCATCTATAAATACTTTTTTAAACATCGTCTTTTTGTGTTTTTAGCTCTTGTATTGTTTTGTTTCCAATTAAATTTGAAGCAATGCCGATGGTTTTTTTAAACGCCTCAACCCTTTTTACCTTTTTAAATTCTTTAGCTTTTTCCTCTATGAGCTCCCGTATAATCATGCTTTGCGGCTTATTCATCCTCTCGGATAAAAGTTTTAAGTCGTTCTCCGTTTCATTAGAAATAACAATGTTTTTTCTTACGGATAGCCCCGAATCGTTATTTAATAAAGCCATACTGCCTCCGCGCATATTTTAGGCAATTAATGAATATGTATAATTAAACTATGTATAAAATTATACATATCTATAAATACATAGTCAAGCATTTTTAATCTTTTGCCGTAGTAAAAAATAAATAAAATAAAGAGGTCAGGGTTATCAATTTCTATATCTTGTTAGGATTTTATCGTGTTTCGGTATTTACCGCCGTTATCCATTCGGGGCAATTAGGAAGGGAGGCGTTCCCGGTTCTTAAAATTCCTGAGTCGTCTTTTGCAAAACCGCACCTTTCTAAATAACCGCGGCATGTAAAATTTTTGCCGGTATCGTTAAACAGCGCCGAAGCGGAATCGTATTTTTTAAATATCAAATCTAATGCGTATCTTAATAACCCGTATTCTATGCCGAGACCGAACAC
>JAJXXD010000041.1 GCA_021781285.1 bacterium
TAAGCCTATATATATTTTTTTATATATTATATTCCAATCGACGATATGCAGAAGATAGAACACCGTAAAAAGCCCGCCCGATACGGATATCACGGCCGGTATTTTGGAAACCCTATTGGTAAACAGCGGCAAAAAAATCAATGGAAACAACTGAAGTATTATCATACCGCCTATAAGCTGGAGTTTAATTATAAGCAGGGGGTTTATAATAATGCTTAAATACAGGGCAAGGGCAATAATAAAACCTACGGCGATTTTGCTCATAATCTCCTGCGAACGGTCGCTTATATCCGGATTTATTAAATTCTGGTATATATTTTTGGTAAACAGATTTGCGGACGACAAAGCCATAATAGAAGCCGGCACCATACTTCCGAGTATAATTATTCCTCCGAAAAACGCCGTAACATAAGGTCCAAATGTTTTATAAAGCATCATAGGCACTGCCATATTTGAGTTTTTGATTCCCGGAACTATGTATAAAGCCGCAAACCCTAAAATAGTTATAAATATCAGCATTATATTGTATAACGGCATAAAAACGGCATTTTTCCTTATTGCATCCGCGCTTTTAGAAGTATAAGCCCCGTTTATCGAGTGCGGATACAGGAATAAAGCCCCCGCCGAACCGAAAGCAAGGGTTCCGAAGGTTATCATACTGCCCGGAGCGATTAAAGACTTTGACGGATGAGCTTTATTAATCCAGCTAAACATTTCTCCAAATCCGCCGAAATAATGAATAGGTATAAAAATTATAAGAAATAATACCATGCCCCATATAAAAAAATCTTTTATGAAAGACGTTACGGCGGCGGCCCTTATGCCGCTAAAAACGGTAAATAAAATTACGATAAGAAGGGATATCGCGATTGCGATATCCGGTTTAAGCCCGGACAACGAAAGCATATATCTCATTCCGAATATCTGAAGCCCTATATACGGGAGTTCGGCAAATATCCCGACTAAGGCTACGACGGCGCCCAGAAATTTGCTGTCGAATACTTTTTCGACGTAATCGCCTGCAGTGATAAAATTATATTTTTTTGAGACGTTCCACAATCTCGGTATAGTCAAAAAGAGTATCGGATATTCCATTATGACGTAAGAAACGGCAAAGAACGCAAAAGCGCCGGAATTGTAAGCAAGTCCGGGTACGGCTAATAAAGTGTACGCAGTATAAATATCCCCGCCCAGAAGAAACCAGACGATAAATGCGCCGAATCTTTTACCGGCAAGCGACCATTCCGCTAAACTGTCTATTTTAGCGGCTTCAAATTTTTTGGATAAAAAACCTACAAAAGCGACTAAAAATAAAAATGAAAAGATGATGATAATCGGAATATTATTCTTGACCATGCTTTGATTTTAATTCTTTTATATTTTTTTTCTCTATTAAATATGCGGCATAGGTTAGAATCACCGTTATTATGTCCATTAATATAAAAAACCAGACCATTGCGCTTATTCCGAATATCAGCCTGTTATCGTTATAATATTTTATTCCGAAAGAAAGCACGGCTATAGGAATTAATAAAATCAGCCACGTGACCGGATGGTATCTTTTATAATTTTTCATTGATTTTAACCTAAAATATATACTATAATCAAAATCGGAATATTATTATAAATTTTATCCTAAAAAAACTTAAAAATAAAGCGTTTAAAATAAAATGGGGCTTTCTTTCAAATTATCGGATATTAAAGACGTAGTCGTTAAAGATATCGTAAAACATATAGATGAGCGCGGCTGGCTTGCGGAACTTTACAGGAGCGACGAATTAGACGAATCGATTTTCCCTCTGATGTCTTATATTTCTTTAACTATGCCGGGAATCAGGAGAGGACCTCACGAACATACATATCAAACCGACTATTTTTGCTTTATAGGTCCTTCCGATTTTAAAATCATATTATGGGACAACAGAAAGGACTCTCCGACTTATCTCAATAAAAAGATATTGTTTCTTGGAGAAAACAAGCCCTCTACGCTTATAGTCCCGCCGGGAATAGTTCACGCTTATAAAAACGTCGGCGGGAAAAATGGGCTTGTCATCAACGCCGCAAATAAACTATTTGCGGGTAAAATGAAAAAGGAACAAATAGACGAGATTAGACACGAAAACGACCCAGACTCTCTTTTTGTTTTTGAATAGCAAAACGGGCGCTTAATAAAAAATTTTATTCAATACCGTCGATATTATACCTTTCTTCCACCCTGCTGAATTTATACACCGCCAGCGATAAAAGCCAAGCCGAGGTTAATATTACGGCTATACCGCCTCCTAAAGCCGCAAAAGATACATGATTAAAAAAATCCCACGGGCGGCCTTTCAAATTATACTCCATCCCTATAACCTGAAGCCATTCCAGCGTTCCCACGCCGAATGCCAGAAAAACGGAAATGCTCGTTATGGAAATATTATAAAATATCTTCCTTATGGGGTTTAGAAATGCCCAGCTATATGCATACTGCATAACCACGCCGTCGGTCGAATCAAGTAAAACCATACCCGATGAAAATACTAACGGCAGTATCATAACATCGACTAACGGTCTGCCTGCCGAAGCAAATACGGCGGACATAGAAAGAATGGCAACCTCGGATGCCGTATCGAACCCGATGCCGAATAAAACTCCTACAAAAAACATCTGCCAGCTTGACGATATCAGTTTCATAATTCCGTTGAAATAACGAAACATAAAACCTCTTTTTAAAAGCTCTTCTTCTATCTTCTTATTTTTAAAGTCTTTAAAGTCCTTTGCAATCCTGATGATACTTATTAAAATAATGACGTTCATAAAAGCTATAAGATACAAAAATAAAGCCGATATTCCGGTTCCAAGGACATTGCTCAAACTGCCTAATTCCGGATAGGCTTTAACGACGAATTTCCCGATTATAACGGTTATTAATGTCAAAATAAAAACCGACAACGAATGTCCGACCGAGAAAAAAAAGCCGACGCCTACCGGTTTTTTACCGTCATTCATTAATTTTCTAGTGGTATTGTCTATAGCGGCAATATGGTCGGCATCAAGGGCATGTTTTATGCCGAAAAAAAAAGCGAGGGAGCCTAAACTTAATAAGACCGGAAATACGCTCGACCTGTCGATTAAAAGTATTATGGAGATTAATAAAAATGCGAATAAAAATGAGTAAAGAAGAACAAGCCTTTGCTTAAAGCCAAAGGAAGATGGGCGCAAAAACATAATTAGACCTCCCGCTAATTAAAATTAAATTAATTTTAATATCTGAAAAGTCAGGTATTCCGGCTTAAACATGCGGACATTTCACCTTCCCGGCAAATACAAATGCAAACTGCGCCAGTGGCATATCGAAATATCCTTAATAACGGGCTTTACTTTAATATTTTTAATATTAATAAAGTCCGCCATAAGTTTTTACGGCTGCGGGAACAGCACAGGAATCTAACCTGTTTCCCTTAACTTTTTGAGATAAAGTTTAAATAGAACCTATTTCTTAAAAGTCTATCATCTGAAATATAAAAAGTCAAATTATGCCGTTAACCCCTAATCCCGATTCAGAGATTTTTATATATGAATTACCTGAATTACTTAATTCCGTCATTGCGCTCGCAATGACGGAATATTAGAATTTATTAAATATTTTCTGAATCGGGATTGGTGGTTAATCATACCCTCAATAATTTTGTATTTCTATAATTCAAAGCCTCAAGAACGGCGCCGTCATCCACTTCGTCCTTCCGGTCTAAGTCGGCTATAGTGCGGGAAACCCGCAATATCCTATAATATCCCCTTGAAGATATGTTTAACTTTTTTACCGCGCTTTGGGCAAGTTTTAAAGCAGAACCGGAAACGGCAAAATATTTTTCTATCTCGGAACTTTTTACCCCCGCGTTAAATCTGATTCCGGTATCCCGGAATCTTTCCAACTGTATCTGCCTTGTTTTTTCTATTGAATTTTTAATTTCAGGGGAGCTTGCCGCTTTTTCATTAATTATTAATTTGTCTATGTCCGCGGAATAAACTTCTATAAATATATCGAATCTATCAAGAATCGGCCCAGACAATTTCGTGTAAAATTTATAAATTTCCGCGCTTGAACATTTGCATTCATGCTTTGTATCCCCGTAATAACCGCAAGGGCACGGATTCATTGCCGCAGCCAACATAAAATTACACGGTAGAACTGTTGAAAATCTACTTCTCGACAGGTTTATCGCCTTATCTTCCATAGGCTGCCTTAAACTATCCAGCGTTTTTTTGCTTAATTCAGAAAATTCATCTATAAACAAAACTCCGTTATGAGCCATGCTTATATCCCCCGGAAGCGGATTTGAAGCGCCGCCCCCGATTAATCCGGCGATAGATACGGTATGATGCACGGGAATAAAAGGTCGTCTTGTAATAAGTCCGGTTTCGTCGTTAATCCTTTTATTTGAAAAACTGTAAATATTCGATGTTTCAATGGATTCCTCAAGCGATAGATCCGGCTGAATCCCCTCAATGCTTTGAGCTAACATTGTTTTTCCGCTGCCGGGAGGCCCTATCATTAAAATATTATGATGCCCTGAAACGGCGGTCACTATTGCCCTTTTTGCTAACTCCTGCCCTTTAATATCCGAAAAATCGGGATAATTTTCTCCGGCTTTTGCGGTATTGTTTATTCCGGAAATAATCCTTTCGAAAGAAGAAGACGGGGCATCTCCGGCATTATGGATATAAATAGGTCCGTTTTCCGCGGCGGTTCCATTCAACCGCATCCCCGAAATAAAAGCGCATATATCTTTTAAATGGCTGAAAGCAAGAAAATCCGCCCCGAGAAACCTTGCGGAATTTATATTTTCATACGGGATTATAAGTTTTTTATTTAATTTTTTGGCGAGTATGCCCAGAGCTATTACGCCGTTAACTTTTTTTATCTTACCGTTTAAGGAAAGTTCCCCCGCAATAATATAATCATTTAGGTTTAAGGCGCATTTAAGCATACCGGCGGAGATTAGGATTCCTACCGCAAAAGACAGGTCGAAGAGAGGACCCTCTTTTCTTAAATCTGCGGGGGCAAGATTTATAGTAATTTTTTTAACCGGATATTCGAAGCCGGAGTTTTTTATCGCGGCTTTAACTCTGTCCTTAGCTTCTTTAGTCGATACATCCGGCAAACCCACAATCATAATCCCCGGTATGCCGTTGGATATAAATATTTCTACATTTACTAAAACGGCGTTGATGCCGATAAATGTGGCGCTGTTAAGCGAAGTAATCATAAAACAATATCCTTTTATACTAATATTTTTTACTTATATACTATTATAAAAGGATATTGTTTCAGAATTATGAAGGATATATTACAATTGCGTTAAATTTTTATTGCATTTCTATGAAGTTATACTCTCCAACCCTTATCCAACGCAAGTTTATCTAATTCGGACAATATGTCCTTTACGCTTTTTAAATCTTTCAGGAGGGTCGCGGAAACGATATAATCGAAAGCATCCTCGTAAAATTCTTTGAAATCGCCGATTATATCCATCGAGCCTTCAAAATCCGTACCGGGTAAAAATAAATAAATAAGATTATTTTTAACGGATATTACATCGGAATCCCTCAATACTCCGGCGATAGTTTTTACGAAATCGTCGTTATATTTTGTTATATTCAGGATTGTCAGCCCCACATAGTCGATAGAAACAATATCTTCGGCAAGCCCAAGCTCTTTTTTAATTCTCTTCATATTAGACACGGAATGTTCCAAAACCGGTTCGAAATATTCAAACGGAATAATTTTTGCCATCTTAAACTCCTATATAATTATTTTATATTATATTATATCAAAAAAAATAAGCAAGTAATGCTTTTTCGGCTACTCCTCCGCCTTCTATTCTCCAGACGGGGTTTTCTATTACGAGAGCCGACAGCGCTATCTTCTTTCCGTTCATTTCTCCGAATCCCGCAAACCATTGATAAAGTCCTTGGGGATTATTACCCGATATCGTTCCGGTCTTACCTCCCGCAATAACCCCCGGCAGCATATATCTGCCGGCCGTGCTGTAAAAATCCGGATGGGCTACTCCTTTAGTAACGGTTGCAATCATCATCCGTTTTAAAATATACGCCGTTTTAGTCGTTATGGGAACATTTAAAATACCGGCATCTTTATGGATATATACGACTTTGCCAGATGAAGATATAATTTCCTTTATTATATACGGCTTGACTATTTTACCTCCGTTAACAGCGGAACCTGCGACTAACGCGGCATGAAGAGGCGTCATCTTTACGTTTTTAAAACCCGCCCCCGTAAGTTCTAATTGATAAAATTTTCTGGGGATATAGGCTTTGCTTTTATGGAGGTCTAGAATAAAAGGTATTTTATTATTAAAATAAAATTTATTAAAATAATCCGTTAATAATTTCCTGCCCACATAATATCCCGCAACTTTGCCGAAAGCCACGTCGCATGATTTTGCAAAAGCCTGTTTAAAAGATATCGTATTTGACCCCGTTCCTATATTTTGTTTCCAGTAAGCTTTATCGGTCCCGTACATCGTTCCGTTAAAGCATATATTAAGCCCGGGATAAAAACCTTTGGATTCTATTGCGGCGGAAGCGGTTATTATTTTGGCTAACGAACCTGAAGGATAGGCAATAAGAGGGGAAATTTCATCGGATTTGCTTTTATTATAAGAATAAGATGCAAAACCGAGTACCGCTCCGGTATCAGGATTTACGGCAGCTAAAACACCGAACGGAACGGAATATTTTTTAAAAACCTTTTCCGCCTCTTTTTGCACGGCGGGATCAACCGTGTAAACTATAGTATAGCCGCCTATTTTTTGGACATAATGACCGTTAAGGATAGTTTTAAATACAGGGGGGTTATATTTGAAGTATCTTTTTAAAGACTTGATAGATTTAACGTCAGCGATATCGAAATTAGAAAATTTTTTCCCGATCAGACTGTCTTTAATAAACAATATAGGTCTGATTCCCGTTCCCCGCACTTTTTTATTTGCGGCAAGAAAAATAGATTTTCCATAAAAATAAAGCGCGGAAGACCCGTAAAAAAGTAAAACTATAAATATCAGTATTGCGGTATATTTTATAAAACTAACAAATCTATTTTTCTTGCCTTTTCTTTTATTAAGTGTTTTTTGGTATGATTTCCAGTCTTTTATTCTTTCCATTCCTGTTTTCGTTATTTTGAATTTTTACCGCCTACTATTATCGACGGAATTCTCAGCGTGGGCTGAGCATCGGCAACCGGAACTCCCTGCCCGTCTTTCCCGCATGTACCGATTCCGAACCCTAAATCGTTTCCCACCATATCGATATTTTTTAGTATCTCCGGTCCGTTTCCCATAAGAGTGGCGCCGCTGACGGCTTCACATATAACCCCGTTCTTTATAGTATAACCTTCCATAACGTCGAATACGAAATCTCCCGTAACGGTATTTACCTGACCGCCGCCCATTTTTTTAACAAATATGCCGTTATCCACGCTTTTTATAATATCTTCGGGATTCGATTTTCCGGGAGCAATCATCGTATTTGACATTCTGACTATCGGAACATGCTCGTAAGACTGTCTCCTGCCGTTGCCCGTCAGCTCATACCCGTATTTAATATATGACAGCCTGTCCGACATATATTTTCTAAGAACGCCGTTCTCGACCAACACGTTTCTATCCGAATAAGTCCCTTCGTCGTCAAACCTGTAGAAGCCGCGTTTACCGATTAAAGAAGAATCGTCTATAACCGTTATTAAGTTTGACGCCACCGATTCTCCTATTTTATCCGAATATACGCTTAAGCCGTTTCCTGCAATATCCGCCTCTAATCCGTGTCCGATTGCCTCATGTATCATAGTGCCGCCTGCTTCGCTGGATAACACGACGGGCATAGTCCCCGAAGGGGCAAACGGGGCTTCAAGCTGGATTAATGCTCTGCTTAAAGCTTTTTTTGCTATATCTTCCGGCATATTTTTATCGAAAAATTCAAATCCGGTAAATCCTCCTGCTGCTTCATAGCCTACCTCGACCCTTTCTCCGTTTGAAACCACTACATGAGCAAGAAATGCCAGATTCTCTCTGAAGTCTTTTATAAAATCCCCTGCGGAATTTATTATTATAACGTCCTGCCTGTAATCCGAATAAGTAATGTTAACCTGAACGACTCTTTTGTCGAATTCCCATGAATACTTAACGGCAGGTTCAACAGTCTTTAATTTGTCGTCGATAGAAATATCCGCAATATCCTTTATAATATTAAAATCTATTTTCGGCTGTTTTTCGTTAAAATTTAAAGATTTAAATCCGCCGTCTTTTTTATCTTTTTTATTAATATCGCCGGCGGCGGCATCTTTTAATTCTTTCGCAATATTTATTAAATTATTTTCTTCAAGGTTATTAGTATAAGCGTAATATGTTTTTTTGTTTGAAATAAGCCTTAATCCCGCCCCCTGAATCATGCCGTTAATAGCTTTTTCAAGCCTTTTGCCTTCATTGGACAATAAAGTAGAAATCTTGGACTCTATGAAAATATCTATGAAATCTTCATCGCTAAGGCGGGCGACGTTAATAATCTTATTAAAATTTATATCGTTTAAATTCATTTTGAACCTCTTTGATATTATATACCGGTTAATATAATATCAAAAACTGCGCTTTCAGACAAGACCGAATGTTATAAAATCTTATGAAATTGACTTTTATGCCGTTTTTTCTTAAAATAAATCATATGAAGGATACCTCGCTTTACATAAATCTTGAAAACCTTAAAAATAACATAAACTTTATAAAACTGCTTAAATCCGCAAAAAACAAAACAATTATAGCAATTGTTAAATCGGATGCTTACGGACACGGACTTGTTCCTACAGCCGAAACGCTCTTTAACGCCGGAATAAATTTTTTCGGAATTATAGACATCGACGAGGCTGGCGGCATCCTTAAAAAAATCCCCAAGGCTAAACTGCTTATGCTTAAAGGAGTTCATCTCGAAGATTTGAAAGAAGCGGCTGAATTAAATTTAAGAATAGGTGTTTTCAGCCTCGATTATCTAAAAATGCTTCTGAACAGAGCAAAATCCGCCAAGCTTAATAAACCCCTAAATGTTCACATAAAATTAGATTCGGGAATGAGCAGGCTCGGCTTGAATGAAGAAGAGATAAAATCCGCCGCAGGCATCATTAACGAAAATAAAAAATATTTTAACGCGGAAGGTTTGTTCAGCCATTTATCTTCGGGAGGAAGCGACTTAGATTACACAAATTTTCAGATAGCCAATTTTAAAAAAACGGTTTCTCTTTTAAATAAAAACGGCATTAAGCCTTTATATTCGCACATAAGCGCCAGTTCGGCGCTTTTTAACGACAAAATAGGCGAAGATTATTCAAACGCCGTTAGACCCGGAATTTCACTTTACGGATTTAATCCGAATGAGGACCCTAATGAGGGCACGATTGCCGCAAACGGCAATACCGGACTTAAACCGCTTATGTCTTTAAAATCCAGTGTTTTACAAATTAAGAAAGTTAAAAAGGGTGGATTCGTTTCCTACAATAATACGTTTAAAGCGCCTATAGATATGACTATTGCCGTTATTTCCGCAGGCTACGACAACGGCATACCGAGACTTATGTCTAATAAGGGCAGGGTTTTAATAAACGGTAAATTTGCCCCTATAAAAGGCATAGTCACTATGAATCTGATTATGGCGGATATAACGAAAATAAAAGGGGTAAAAGCGGGCGACGAGGTAATAATAGCAGGGAAAAGCGGCTCTAACGAAATTACTATTCAAGAAATTGCTTCGATAGCGCAAACAATTCCTTATGAAATATGTCTGAATTTTGGAAAGTCTAATAAAAGAATTTATATTTAAATATTAAAATGCCCGCTAAAAAGCGGGCATTTTAATATATTTTATTTTCGTCGAATATTGAATTAAACTGCTATTGAACCGCGTTGACTTCTTTGACTCCCGGGATACGTTCTTTAAGCAGGCGCTCTATGCCCCCTTTAAGAGTCATTATAGAACCCATACAGTGGGCGCATGCCCCTTTAAGCCTTACGTCAACCGTGCCGTCGTCGTGTATATTTACCAGTTCGACGTCTCCGCCGTCATACTGCAATGAAGGTCTGATTTCATCGATAACTTTTGATACTTCTGCTTTATCTAACGCCATAAATCCTCCTGTTTTCTATAAATTAAATCGTATGTATAAAAATAAATATACGGTATGTTTATATTATAACCTTAAACATATTTAATGTCAATAATCTCGAACTCTTTAACGCCGTTAGGAACGTTTATTTTTGCCTCGTCTCCGATGCATTTTCCTATAAGGGCCTTGGCTATAGGAGAACTTATGGAAATTTTTCCTTCTTTAACATCGGATTCCGTATCTCCGACTATTTTATACGAAACTTCCTTATCGGAATTTAAATCCAATAGTTTTACGGTTGCGCCGAATACGACCTTTTCTTCGCAAATTTTAGATACGTCTATAACTTGGGCGCGCGCCATTCTGTCTTCAAGCTCCATAATTTTGCCGGTTAAGAAACTCTGTTTTTCTTTTGCGGAATGATATTCCGCATTTTCGGATAAATCTCCGTGAGCTATCGCTTCCTCGATGGCTTTAATATTTGCCGGTCTTTCTACCGATTTCAACCGCTTTAATTCTTTAATTAAATTATCGTGCCCTTCTTTCGTAATATAAAAAGCTTTTTCGTTTGCCGCCAATGCAACCACCTCCGAATAAATATTAAACTAAATAATCCTTTAATATTATTTTAATTATTATACTAATTATTATATGCCTTTGTAATAATCCTGCAAGGCGTTTACGGACAAATTATTTTCTTTAAGCGCCTTAATTGCCATACATGCGGCGGTTGCGCCCCTCATAGTCGTATAATACGGAAGAGAAAACTCTATGGCGCTTCTCCTGATTACATATGAATCCTCGAGAGATTTTTTACCCCTCGGAGTATTGAAAATCATAGAAATTTCTTTGTTCTTAAGGGCGTCTATTATATGCGGCCGGCCTTCTTTCACTTTATTTATTCTTTGATTTTTAATACCGACTCCGTCCAGATATTCGGAGGTTCCTTTAGTGGCAAGTATATTTAAACCCGATTTCATTAATGATTCGCCGAGTTCTTTTAAATATTTTTTATCTTCGTCTTTAACGCTTATAAGAACGTTTCCTGATAAAGGCAGGTTCTGTCCGGCGGCAATCTGCGATTTGGCATAAGCCATTCCAAAGCTTGCGTCTATTCCCATAACTTCCCCCGTTGACCTCATTTCCGGACCGAGCATAGGATCGACGTTTGAAAATTTAGAAAACGGAAATACCGCTTCCTTAACGCAATAATAGTTAATATTAAAAGACCGCCCCAGTCCAAAATTTTTAATTTTTTCCCCGAGAAGAATCTTGGTCGCTAATTTTGCGACGGGCACTCCCGTGGCTTTTCCTATAAAGGGAACCGTCCTCGACGCCCTCGGATTAACCTCTATTATGTATATTTCGTTATTTTTTACGGCATACTGAATATTTACAAGTCCTTTAACGTGAAATTCCCTGCATATTATTTCCGTAATATCTTTTATCTTTTCCACGGCATTTGCGTCTAAAGAAAATGCCGGCAGAGAGCAGGCGCTGTCCCCTGAATGCACTCCCGCTTCCTCGATATGCTCCATTATTCCGGCAATATAAACGGATTCGGTATCGCTTAAAGCATCTACGTCAACCTCTATCGCATCTTCCAGAAATTTATCTATCAATATAGGAAATGAAACATCCTGCTGAAATATCTTTTTAATATATTCCGTCAGGCCGCTTTCGTTATATATTATTTCCATAGCCCTTCCGCCGAGAACGTAAGAAGGCCTTAATAAAACCGGAAACCCGATGGCTTTTGCCTTTTCGTATATCTCTTCGCCGTTAAACGCCATAGCGCTTTCAGGCTGTTTGAGATTTAATTTATTTATTATATTTTTAAACTTTTCCCTGTCTTCGGCTATATCTATATATTTAAAAGGGGTGCCGAGTATTTTAATGCCTTTTGAGTCAAATTTTTTGGCTAACTTCAAAGGCGTTTGTCCGCCGAACTGCAGTATGACCGGAGGGTTATTCTCCGCCTCGCAGATTGCCGCCGTATCCTCGAAAGTCAAAGGTTCGAAATAGAGCCGCGATGAAGTATCATAATCGGTGGAAACTGTTTCCGGATTACAGTTCAACATAATAGACGAGTAATTATTTTCTTTTAAAGCAAAGGAACAATGAACGCAGCAATAATCAAACTCTATGCCCTGTCCTATTCTGTTGGGACCGCTTCCCAATATTATAACTTTTTCGTTTTCAAGCGGCTGAATTTCGTTGAATTTATCGTAAGACGAATACATATAAGGAGTGGCTGCCTCAAATTCCGCCGCACACGTATCGACTTTTTTAAATACTCTTGCTATATTATTTGTCCTGCATACCTCGTCTATAATTTTTTCCGTTTTTTCTATTAAAGCAATCGCTTCTTCGTCTTTTTTTAAATATTCCTCCGGCGAAATATGGCCTCCGCCGCCTTTTTTTGCAACTAATTTTGCGATTATTCTGTTTGAAAAACCTATTTCTTTAGATTCCCTGATAAGTTCTATATCTTGCAACGCGTTGCCGGCGAGAAACAGTTTTTTCTCCTGCTCGACGATCAGTTTAATCTGATTGAGAAACCACTTATCGACTTTAGAAAATTCGTTTATTTCTTCAACGGTAAAGTTTATCCTTAACGCATCGGTTATTAAGAACAATCTTCTGAAATCGTTGTTTTTTATTAAAGATTTTATTTCTTCTTTAATAATTTCGGCATCCTGTTTTTTTTCCGCTGCGCCATAAGATAAATCAAGACCGTAAAGCGATTCTATCCCGTAATATCCGTTTTCTAAAGATCTGGCGGCTTTTTGAATCGATTCGCAGAACGTCCTGCCTATAGCCATTACTTCGCCGACCGACTTCATATGCGTCGTAAGAGTGCTGTCTGTCTGCGGAAATTTCTCAAACGTAAAACGCGGTATTTTGGTTACTACGTAATCTATGGACGGCTCGAAACATGCTAGCGTTTTTTTCGTAATATCGTTTGTAATTTCATCTAAAGTATATCCCACGGCAAGCTTAGCGGCAATTTTTGCTATGGCAAAACCGGTCGCCTTGGATGCAAGGCTGGAGCTCCTCGAAACTCTAGGATTCATCTCTATAACGTAAACATCGTCGGAATCGGGATTAAGAGCAAACTGAATATTGGATCCGCCTGTTTCTACGCCTATCTCAGCCATTATTTTTATCGAATAGTCCCTGAGTTTTTGTAAATCCCCGTCGTTTAAAGTCTGGACGGGCGCAACGGTGATGGAGTCGCCCGTGTGAATCCCCATAGGGTCGAGATTTTCTATCGAACAAATTATAATCGTATTTTTATCTTTATCGGTCATTACTTCGAGTTCTACCTCTTTGAATCCGATTGCAGACTTTTCGATTAATATTTCGCTTATAGGACTTAAATTTATTCCGTTTGAAGCAATATCGCCGAATTCATATATATTATAGGCTATGCCGCCGCCGCTTCCTCCAAGGGTAAAAGAAGGTCTTATGATTACCGGAAAACCGATGCTTTTTTGCACCTCGTACGCCTCTTCCATGTTTTTGGCAAAACCGCCCTGCAAAACCGGAACCCCTATCTTTTCCATACTTTTCTTGAAATATTCCCTGTCTTCCGCTTTTTTAATAGCGTCTATATTTGCTCCAAGAATATTCAAGCCGTATTTTTGTATAATTCCGGAGTCAAAGAGTTCTAAGGTAATATTAAGGGCCGTCTGCCCGCCAAGGGTCGGCAGTATGCTGTCCGGCCTTTCCTTTTCGATAATCTTGGCCACAAAATCCTTAGTCAGCGGTTCAATATATGTTTTATAGGCATAATCGGGGTCGGTCATAATAGTGGCGGGATTGGAATTTACGAGAATAACCTCGTATCCCTCTTCGGATAATGCTTTTGCTCCCTGCGTCCCGGAATAATCAAATTCCGCGGCCTGTCCGATAATTATCGGTCCGGAGCCTATTATTAAAATTCTTCTAATGTCCGTTCTTTTAGGCATATTTTATTTTTTTAATATTATTATATTTATACGGCTGCCGCATCCAAATCATTCTGAAAAAATCCCGTTAAATTTTTATCGATTAATTCTTTAACTGCGGCAGAATACTCTCTTTCCGTAATTTTTCTATTTAATCTGCCGTCATATTCCGCCTTATAAGCTGGAAAATACTGGCTCATAAGACTTACGGGGACATCCCCGCCGAGTTCTTCCGCAATAAATTTAAAAGAATCCGCATATCCGCTTATACCTTCAGGCAGTACAAGATGCCTTATTAAAAGACCGGAAACGGCAATTCCGTACTTACTGACTCTTAATTCTTTTACCTGCCCGCACACAATCTTTAACGCTTTTCTGTTAATTTCGACATAGTCGGCGACACCGGAATAGCTGAGAGCATTTTTATTGTCCGAATATTTTATATCCGGCAGGTATATATCTATAATTCCGTTTAGCAGATTTAACAGCTTTGCGTCTTCATATCCCGAGCTATTATAAACGATAGGAATTTTTAACCCCATCTTTTTAGCCAGAAATATCGACTCCGCTACGAAAGGCATATAATGCGTAGGCGTAACAAGATTAATATTGACCGCCCCTTTTTCCTGCAGCTTAACCATGCCGTCCGCAAGTTCCGCCGTATCGTAAAAATTTCCCGCGCAATACCTGCTAATCGGATAATTCTGGCAAAATTTGCATTTCAAAGAACATCCGCTAAAAAAAACGGTTCCGGAACCAGTTTTTCCCGATATAGGCGGTTCTTCGCCGAAATGCAGGTTTATACTTGCTATTTTTAATTTATCAGCCGCTCCGCACAGGCCTTTTTCACCCTTAAACCTTTTTGCCCCGCAATGCCTTGGACATAATTCGCAGTTTTCCATTAAGCCGTAAAGAGCGTCTATCTTTGAAATAAAATCGCCGTTAGAAACGGTCAGATAAGACGAAACGCAATTAGCGGTATTTATAATTCTCTTTTGCCGCTTAAACATAATTCTTTAAATTCCGAAAAAAGATACCTTGAATCTCTTGGTCCCGGCGAGCTTTCCGGATGATATTGGACCGAAAACGCCTTCAGCCTCTCATTTTTAACGCCTTCCACGGTATTATCGTTCAAATTTATATGGGTCAGTTTTGTATCGTTTGAATAATTTACGCCGCCGTTAAGCAAATTAACGCAAAAACCGTGATTTTGAGAAGTGATTTCTACTTTTCCGGTTTTAATATTCTTAACCGGCTGATTTATTCCGTGATGTCCAAATTTCAGCTTATATGTATCGAAACCGAGAGCCAGCGACAGCAATTGATGCCCCAGACAGATGCCGAAAACGGGCTTTTCGCCGAGAAGGCTTTTTAATGTTTCCACTTCTTCAACCATTGTTTTAGGGTCTCCGGGACCGTTTGACAAAAGAATGCCGTCGGGTTCGGTAGCCAATATCTCTTGTTTCGAAAAATTATGCGGGACCACGGCAACATCGGCTTTAATATCGTTTAGGCATCTCAGAGTATTAAATTTAACTCCGTAATCTATAACCGTTACTCTAAAATCCGGAAAATCGACATTCTTTTCATAAACGTTTTTAGTCGAAACGTTAGAAACGAGATTTAATCCTTCCATTTTCGGCAATGCATCTAATCTGTTTTTAATATGTCCGATTCCGGCTTCTTTTGGAGCGATATAGGCGTTAGACTGTCCGCCGTCCCTCAATATAATCGTTATATGCCTTGTATCTATACCCGATATAACCGGATAACCGTAAGAATTAATAAATTCCGCCAAACTTTTTGAAGCGGCGTAATGGGAAAAATTTTGAACGTAATTTTTTGTTACCAATCCTGAAATCCATACTTTTTCTGATTCAAAATCCGTATCGTTTATGCCGTAATTGCCAATCATAGGATAAGTCATAATAACAACTTGTCCGTTATATGAAGGATCGGTAATAAGCTCCTGATAGCCGTTCATAGCGGTATTAAAAATCGCTTCTCCTCCGGATTCTATTATTTTGCCTTCATAAAATCCCTCATAATAAATTCCGCCCTCAAACATTAATATCGCTTTTTCTTTTTTAGAACCGGTCATTTTATATATTTATTTTATAAATTTAATTTGCCTCTATAAGCCTTCCGCCCACGATTACTGCGGTGGCGATACCCTTAAACTTTTCTCCGATAAAAGGAGAGTTTTTGCTTAAAGATTTAATGCTGTTTTCGGTAAATTTCCATTCTTTTTTAATATCTACCACCGTGATGTCCGCTATATATCCGTTTTGCAAAGAGCCCCTCCTGCCTAATTTTAAAATTTTTGCGGGATTGAAAGACATAAGTTCGGCTACCTGCATTAAAGAAATTTTTTTGCCGTAAAAAAGCCTTAACGTCAAAGGCAGAGAAGTCTGCAAGCCGATAATTCCAAAAGGAGCGGCATCCAGCGTAGCGTCTTTCTCGTCCTTGCTGTGCGGGGCATGGTCGGAAGCTATAGCATCGATAGCGCCGTCATACAAGGCTTTTATAATGGCCTCGACGTCTTTTTCCGTTCTTAAAGGCGGATTCATTTTTGCATCGGTATTATAATCTAATAAAGCATTTTCCGTAAGCGAAAAATAGTGCGGGCAGGTTTCGCACGTAACATTTATGCCGGACTGCTTTGCCTTTTTTATAATATCGACCGAACCGCTTGTAGAAACATGCGCTATATGAACATTTGCGCCGTAATAACCGGCAAGCATAACATCCCTCGCTACGCCTATTTCTTCGGCAATGCTTGGAATGCCGACTACTCCGAGACGTTCGGATATTGCCCCTTCGTTAATAACTCCTTTGCCGCGCAGTTTGGAATCTTCGCTATGCGATATTACCGGTAAATCGAAAGTGCGGGCATACAGCAGAGCCCTTCCCATAAGCGCGCCGTCTTCGACGGGATTGCCGTCGTCGCTCAGGGCGACCGCTCCGGATTCTTTCAGCTCCCCTATATTTGCAAGAGAAGTTCCCTGTAATCCTTTAGATATAGCGCCTATCGGAAATAAGTTTATTAAATTAAGGCTTTTTGATTTAT
This sequence comes from bacterium, assembly GCA_021781285.1. GTDB lineage: Bacteria > SZUA-79 > SZUA-79 > Acidulodesulfobacterales > Acidulodesulfobacteraceae > Acidulodesulfobacterium_A. Next base: position 17,174 of record JAJXXD010000041.1, read on the forward strand.
CTAATAAAAAACTGCCGACGACCTTGGAATCGTTGACCGGATTAGTGTTTGGCATACAGCAAATAGACGTAAACCCGCCGGCTACTGCCGCTTCCATCCCTGATTTTATAGTCTCTTTGTATTCATACCCCGGCTCCCTTAGATGAACGTGCATATCTATTAATCCAGGAAACACGATAGAATTTTCGGCGTCTAAAGTTTTAACGACGCCGATTTTTTGCTTTGGCGGCATATCTTTTATTATGCCGTCTTCGATATAAACATCCCTTTTAACTTCCGTCTTTGTCAGGGGGTCAACGACTATTCCGTTCTTTATTAAAAGCTTTTGCATGTCGTATTCATACATTAAATTTAATTAATTATTTATTTTTTATAGCTCAGTAATATATAAAGGCATGCCATTCTTATTGCCACCCCGTTTTCAACCTGCTTAAAAATACACGTCTTGCCGCCGTTTATTATGCTTCCTGCTATCTCTACGTCTCTATTGACGGGTCCCGGATGAAGAACCATAACCCTCTTGGATGCCATTGACAACAGTTCCGGCGTCAGCTGAAAGAAATTTCTGTATTCTTCAATCGACGGTATAAAATAATAGCTCGCCCTTTCTTTTTGAATTCTGAGCATTATTATAACGTCCGCATCTTTAACCGCTTCTTCCATATTTCTTGCTATCTTCACGTTTTTAAGCTCGATTAATCTTGGCAAAAGGGAGTGCGGGGCATATAAATAAACATCTGCTCCTAATTTGGAAAATCCGTAAATATCCGACCTTGCCACTCTTGAATGATAAATATCGCCTATTATCGCTACTTTAAGAGACCCGACGTCTTTTTTTTCTTCAATGACGGTCATTATGTCTAAAAGACACTGGGTAGGATGTTCGTTTATGCCGTCGCCTGCATTTATTACGGAGGCTTCAGTCCATTTTGATATAAAATGGGCCGCTCCCGATTCCGAATGCCTTAAGACAAAAGCATCCGGTTTCATTGCTTCCAGATTGAGTATCGTATCTTTAAGGCTTTCTCCTTTTGTGACGGAACTTTGCGAAACGGAGATGCTTAAAGAATCTGCGCTCATTCTTTTCTGGGCAATTTCAAACGATGACCTTGTCCTTGTTGAGGGTTCGTAAAAAATATTCACGACTGTCTTTCCTCTGAGCGTCGGAACTTTTTTTATATCTTTAAGCGATATTTTTTTAAATTCTTTTGCCGTTTCTATAAAATAATTAATGTCGGATGCGGAAAGGTCTTTAATGGAAATGAGGTCTTTTTTATTAAAGCTCATATTTTTTCTACAAATTTTTTTTTGCTTAAAACATCTACATTGATTATTTCTTTTTTACCGGCTCTTATTTTTTTTCCGGTAAAATCAGGACATATCGGCAATTCTCTTCCACCTTTATCTATAAAAACGGCGAGCCTTATCTTTTCAGGTCTTCCAAAATCAAAAATTTCGTCTATGGAAGCCCTGACGGTTCTGCCGCTGCTTATAACATCATCTACAAGTATGACTTCTTTATCTTTTATATCGAAAACAAGTTCCGTAGCGTCTCCGGATTTCTTTACGGAAAAAGGGTCGTCTCTATAAAGAGTCATATCGACGTATCCCGTCTTGCAGTCGATATTAAACCGTTTGAAAACAGCCTTCTGGAGTAAACCGGCTAACGGAACTCCGCCGCTTTTTATGCCTATTATAACGGCATTTTTAAAATTAATCCTTGAATTTAAGATATCATTTATAAAATTATCTAAAATTGAACCTGTTTCTTTATCGTCGAAAATAATTTCTTTCTTCAATTTTACTAATTACCCTATATTTTTCTTAAAAGAACAGCCGGGGATAGTTTTAAAAAAACGCTTCCAGTAAATATCAAAATGATTTTTGGGATTCCAAGAAAAATAAATAATAAACGCCTGTCCGGCGATATCCTTGTATGGCACAAAACCCCAGTATCTCGAATCAAAACTGTTGTCTCTATTGTCTCCCATTACAAAAAGCTCCTTTTTGGGAACGATTACGGGACCGTAATTGTCTCTCGGAGAATTATAAGCCGGTAAAATCGCCTTTGATTTCCACTCCGCATATCTGCATTTATAAATATGTCCGTTTATATAAACCCTGTTATTAATAATCTGGATTTTGTCGCCGGGCGTTCCGACGACTCTTTTAATAAAATCTATTCCTCTGTGCAGATTATATTTTCCGGCATAAGGAAATTTAAAAACTATTACCTGTCCGGTCTTTGGATGGGATACGGAAATGTAAGACTTGGTAAAAGGGATATGTATGCCGTATATAAACTTATTGACAAGTATATGGTCGCCCGGAATAAGGGTGGGCTCCATAGAACCGGAAGGTATTTTAAACGCCTGGACGACAAACGTTCTGAAAACTAAGGCGATAATTATAGCTATGACTATAGCCTTAAAATAATCCCATAAAGTATGCTTGCTCATATTTTAATTTTCACGAATCGAAACTATTTTTATTTATAAACTTTTTAATTATACCAATTTTTTTCTCTTAAGTCTAATAAATAACCGAAACCCAAATCCCGATTTAGAAATTTTTATATATGAATTACCTGAATTACTTAATAATGTCATTGCGAGCGTTAGCAAAGCAATCTGTTTGGTTAAACCTTCAATATCGATAAGAAGGCTTCCTGTGGAATCTCGACCGAGCCTATGTTTTTCATTTTTTTCTTTCCTTCTTTCTGCTTCTCTAAAAGTTTTCTTTTTCTTGTAATATCGCCGCCGTAACATTTTGCCAGAACATTTTTTCTCAATGCTTTAATCTCTTCCCTTGCAATAATTTTTGAACCTATTTGCGCCTGAAGCACAACCTCGAACATTTGCCTCGGTATTAAAGTCCTGAGCTTTTCGACTATATTTCTTCCTCTAACGTAAGCTTTATCCCTGTGAACAATTACGGAGAGAGCATCAACGGGGTCTTTGTTGACCAATATTTCGAGTTTTATCATATCTGCCGGCCGATACCCGCTGAATTCATAATCAAAAGAGGCATAGCCTTTGGAAAGCGATTTAAGCTGGTCGTAAAAATCAAGAACTATCTCTGACAAAGGCAATTCATAAACAAGCTGGACCCTGGTTTTAGTTATATATTTAAGTTCGACCTGCTGACCCCTTTTTTCAACGCACAGGTTTATTATTTTCCCCAGAAATTCGGATGGGACGTAGATATTTGCTCTGATAAAAGGTTCTTCTATATGGTCAACTTCCTGCATGGGTATCTCTTTGGAAGGAGGAAATTTCATCGGATTAAGCGCGGATTTCATTTCTCCTTTAATCGTCGTTATATTATAAAGAACGGTAGGGGAAGTAGATATAAGGCTTAAGCCGTATTCCCTTTCCAGCCTTTCCACTATTATTTCCATATGCAGAAGCCCCAAAAATCCGCATCTAAAGCCGAACCCCAGCGCAAGCGAATTTTCCGGTTCATAAGAAAACGAAGGATCGTTGAGTTTTAATTTTTCTATGGAATCTTTAAGCTCGGGGTAATCATCGGAATCTATGGGATAAATACCGGCAAACACCATCGGCTTCGGTTCTTTAAAATCCGGCAGAGGTTCTTTTGCGGGATTGGCTTTTAAAGTAATAGTATCCCCTATTTTAAAACTGCCCGAATCTTTTATATTTGCAATAATAAACCCGACCTCTCCGGCGGTTAACCCGTCTAATTCTTTCATATACGGATTGTAAACGCCTACTTTTTGGACCTCGTAGGAAACTCCGGAATTCATCAACAGAATAATATCGCCCGGGGAAACCTTGCCGTCAAATATTCTGATAAGCGCAACGACGCCCTGATATGAATCGAACCAAGAATCGAAAATTAAAGCCTTAAGAGGAGAAAGCGGGTCTCCTTTCGGAGAAGGAATCTTATTTATAATAGCCTCAAGTATTTCCTTTATTCCGATGCCTTCTTTTGCGCTTGCCAAAATAGCATTATCCGCTTCGATGCCCACGACTTCTTCTATTTCTTTTTTAGTTTTTTCAGGATCGGCGCTGGGCAGGTCTATTTTATTTATAACCGGAACTACGGCTAAATTCATATCGGAAGCTATATAGACGTTGGCAAGAGTCTGGGCTTCGACGCCCTGAGTCGCATCGACGATAAGAATAGCGCCCTCGCATGCGGCTAACGATTTTGATACTTCATAAGAAAAATCTACGTGTCCGGGAGTGTCTATCAGATTAAGGATATAATCCTTGCCGTCGTAATTATAATTTAATCTTACGGTCTGCGCCTTAATGGTAATTCCTCTTTCCCGCTCAAGCTCCATATTGTCTAAAAATTGGGAAACTTTTTCTCTTGCGGTAATTGCTCCGGTAAAATCCAGAAATCTATCCGCAAGCGTAGATTTCCCGTGATCTATATGTGCTATAATAGAAAAATTCCTGATGTTTTTGATTTCCATTTGGATTAAATTAAATAGTTAAAGGCGAGTTGCAGCCGCAAACAAAAACATAAGCCGGGTTCTGTCAAGGTCGGTCATTTCTCTGTGCGAACAACCCGAAGACTATGCAAGGCGAGCAGCCTTAAGTCTTCCTATTTGTTCTTGCTCCTAACGGGGCTTGCCATAGACGTTATTTGCATAATGTCCAAGTGAGCTCTTACCTCGCTATTTCACCCTTACCCTATTAAATAAGGCGGTATATTTTCTGTTGCGCTTTCCTTAAAGTTGCCTTCACCGCTATAAAACGGCGTTATGCTCTTTGGAGCCCGGACTTTCCTCGAAAGACATAAAAGTCTTCCGCGACCGACTGTTTTTGCTTGCGGCTACAAAAACATTTTAGCAGTTTGGCGTCTGTTCGTCAATATATATATATTTATCAGGCATCAGCGGTATCTATCGCCAGGTTTGCCAGCTTATCGGCATCCTTGTTAAGTTCTCTCGGAATATGCCTGAATGTTACTTTTAATAAACTTCCTCTAAGTTTTAAAGCCGCCTTTATATCTTTAAGCAGTTTTTGCGCTTTATTATAAAGAGGTAAAATATTTGCGCTCTTAACGGAATAAACTCCGTTCATCTGATTGACGAGCAGTTGGGAATCCAATAAAAAAAGAACGTCAAGTTCAGCGAAGCTCATTTCGCTTATACCGGCGGCATTTGGCATACCCGATAAAAATTCCAGCGCAATAATAAGCGCTTTATATTCCGCTTCGTTATTAGTCGAAATACCCAAATATTTATTTAAGGAAGCAACCTTTCGTTTATTCTCGTCAAGAATCAGTACTCCCGCTCCGGACTTGCCGGGATTTCCACGGGATGCCCCGTCGGTATAGACCGTTAAGTTCATATTTTATTTTTATTAAGTTTTTTCGAAACTTTGCCGGCAGGAGCGGCAGGTTCCGGTAAAGTCGTATCTATATAAAGTATCCTCGAACACACCGGACACTGCATAAATACGTTTTCCGATATAAGCTCGTTAAACTGCTGGGGTGGGAGCATCCTGTAGCACCCGGTGCATGCCCCTGATTTCATTACCGGAGCAATTGCCGGAAATCCTTTGTTTCTTTTTACGGCTTCATATACATCGATATAATCTTTTTTAATCTTTTTTTTGGCAGTCTCTCTTTTATCGACAAAATCTTTTTTAACCGCCCCCAATTCTTTCTCATTTTTTTTATATTCCGTGTTTTTAGCCGATAACCCGCCGGCAAGCTCTTCCGTTTCTTTTTTGATGAGAGCTATTTTGCCGATTATGGACTCTTTATTTTCCATATATTCCAATTGTTCGTCTTCAGACTTCTTTTTTAATGCCTCGTTATCTTTTATGGATTTTTGAATCGCATTATATTCTTTGTTGGTCTTAATAAGCTTCTGCGTGTCTTTCATCTTTATTATCTTGTCTTCATAAGATTTTATGTCAAGTTCGGAACCGCTGATTTTTTTATTAACCTCGGCCAAGTCCTCTTTAAGCTTTTCGAGTTCCGACTCTTTTAGCTTAAGGTTATTCTGCGAATCTTCAATTTCGTTAAAAATTTTTTTAAGCGATTCTTCAAATTTTAACAGCTCCACGTCGATATTTTGAATTTCCACTATAAAAGAAATCTGTTCGTTCAAAGTTCTCCTCCTTTGTATTTAAAAAACGGGTTATTTTCATAGATATTTTCAATAACTTCAGTATCGAATTCTTTAGATAATATATCTTTTGTTATGGAAGTAAAATATTTTTCAGTGTCAAAATGGGACATTTCTATTAAACATATCCCGCTTTTGTTCGCTTTTATTGCTTTGCTGTGCGTTAATTCCGAGGATATCAAAGCGTCGCAACCTGATTTTACCGCACTATCTATATAAGAAAAACCGCTTCCTGAAACGGCTGCAACTTTTTTTATTTTTTTATTTAAATTTCCGCAGTAGTTTATAAAAATAGGAGAAAATAATCTCTGCATTTTACTTAGAAGGTCTCCTAATGCGATTTTGCTTTCAAAATTTCCGATAGCGCCCATGCCTTCGGTTTTATTGCCGCCGAAGTCGTATAGCGGATATAAATCAAAGGCGGCTTCTTCGTAAGGATGGACGGCCTTCATTTCGTCTATGGCTTTTTTTATAAATTTTTCTTCTATTAAAAGTTCAAGTTTGGATTCATCCGTAAAAGTTGTTTTCAATGATTCGCCTATAAACGGATTTGAGCCTTCGAGCGGCTTAAACGACCCCTTCCCTTTTGTTTCAAATGAACAGTTTTCGTAATTGCCTATCTTAGGATTTCCGTATTTAAAAAGAACGTCCCTTACGGCATTTATATAACCTTTCGGAATAAAGACCGACAGTTTATAAAGTTTTCTTTTATTCGGAATTAAAGGAAATATTTCTTTTATTTCAAGCTTATTTAAAATATAACGGCTCATCGAATATGCCGACGAATCGAAATTTGTATGCATTGCGTAAACGCAAATTTTATTTTCTATGAGGCGTCCGACAAGTTTTCCGTCGTTGGAATCTAAATTTATCGAACTTAAAGGGCGAAAAAAAAGAGGATGGTGTATTAATATAAGATTGAAGCCTTTGCTTACAGCCAAATCTGCCGACTTATCCGTAAGGTCTAAGGATGTTACGATGCCTGAGAGTGCAGCGTTTGCAAGTTTTATTTGGTAACCTGAATTATCCCATTCTTCCTGAAAATCAAGGGGTATCAGGTCTTCTAATCTACCTACCGCATCTTTTATAAATAATGACATTTTTAAAATGGTGGGCCCACCCGGGTTCGAACCAG